>NZ_DAMALV010000025.1:0-33667 GCF_032069585.1 Moraxella sp. CTOTU48268 | reverse complement strand
ATATGAAGTATTCCGCGGCTCTTGAGACCATGGCGGCTGCCCATTTTTACGAATCTATCGAAAGCTGTGGCCATGCCTTAGCGCATGCGCATACCAAAGCGGGGAATGCCGATACGCTCATGGGCTATCTGGGCAATGGTAGTGAAATCATCCCTGTCATGCAAGCGTATGCCGAGCAAATTGCCGCTCGCAATGCCCAAGATTATGCGCAATTTATGAACCAAATAGCCGATGGGCATATTGCTGTGGCAGGCGATGAGGTATTATAGTAGCTATACAACCGTCTTAAAAAAATTTTGAGTTTTAAAAAGTTTAAATTGATAAAAAATATCGCGTTTTATATCATCACAAATTTCGTTATTGTCCCTAGGTGAAAGGAGAAAACCAAATGCCAAACAGTCACTTACCGCGTCCCGAAACTGCCGAGCAAGCGCTCGAGATGCTCAAACAAGGCAACGCACGATTCGTAGAGAATGTGCAAAACCCCCAATCAACCTTGCTAGCCTCTAATGCGCTCACCCATGTGCATGAACCGTTTGCGATTATTTTGGGTTGTTCTGATGCGCGCGTGCCTGCTGAGATTGTCTTTGATCAAGGTTTGGGTGATTTATTCGTCATTCGTGTAGCAGGCAACGTAGTCGCGCCGTCTCAGATTGGCTCGGTTGAGTTTGCAGCAGAGAAATTCGGTACCAAGTTAGTCGTGGTGTTGGGTCATTCACATTGCGGCGCGGTGACGGCTTGTGTGGAGACACTGATCAATCCTGACCAGCAGTTTTCCCCCAATTTACGTTCGATTGTTGACCGTATTCGTCCCAGTGTTTACAACTTGCATGAAATCTATACCGCCAATGGACAAGACATTGACGCGCAAGAGTTGATTAATCGAGGCATTAAAGCCAACGTGCGTATGTCAGTCACCCAGCTCAGACACGGCTCTCGCATTCTTGAAGATGCGGTTAATAATGGTAGCTTAATTATTGTTGGGGCAGTGTATGATTTGGACACCGGTAAAGTGACCTTTATTGAGTAGCGACATAGTGAATAGCGAATAGCGAATAGTAAATAGCGAATTGAGCAACTTACCTAAGCGTAATGTTATGAGCCATGATGTTATGAACCATGATGTTATGAACCATGATGTTATTAGCAATGAGGGCTATATTTTTACTCAAAAGTTAAGTAAAATTAAACAGTATTGAATTTTTGGCAAACTGTCGCTATTAATGAGGTTTAGTCAACATCTTTTTCTTTTAACATTTTTTCTTTTAGAGGCATATTACAATAAGGATCACTATGTCAAACTTGTCCGCTACCAATGGGTTTATCTTTAATCACACCATGCTTAGGGTGAAAGACCCGCAAGTGTCTTTGGCTTTTTATCAAGACGTGTTAGGCATGACGCTACTACAAACCAAACGCTATCCACAAGCGGAATTTGATTTGTATTTTTTGGCAAAGCTCACCGATGAACAGGTTGCAAATTTGCCGACCGATACTGCCGCTTTGGCCGCATTTACCTTTAGTCAGCCAGGGGTGCTAGAATTGACCCATAATTATGGCACTGAGTCTGATGCAGAGTTTCATTATCACAGTGGCAACAGCGAACCACAAGGATTCGGGCATATTTGTTTTGCCGTGCCAAATCTGCAAGAAGCGGTTGCTTGGTTTGAGCAACATCAAGTCACCTTCAAAAAACGCCCTGAAGAAGGTGCGATGAAAGATATTGCCTTCATCTTGGATCCAGATGGCTACTGGATAGAAATCGTACAACCAAACTTAATGGGTTAATCGCCCATTAAAAAAAGGGCAATTGTGATTGCCCTTTTTTTATTGTGTTTTTTTAAGATTGTGTCTTATTAAGCCTTGAGGTTTAGCCAGTCTCTGGGTTTTAGATAAAAATCCGTAAGTTCAAATTCAGGCGTTCCTGGGATAGGCTCATAACGATATTCCCAACCGGTGAGCGGCGGCAGACTGACCAAAATCGACTCAATGCGCCCGTTTGATTGTAAGCCAAACAAAGTACCGCGGTCATACACCAGATTGTATTCGACATAGCGACCGCGACGGTACAACTGAAAATTACGCTGCGGCTCGGTATAGCGCGTGTGTTTGCGTTTCTCAAAAATTGGGATAATACCTTTAAGATAGCCATCGCCTACCGCCTGCATAAACGCAAAGCACTTATCAAAATCCCACCCCATGCTAAGCGTATTCAAATCATCATAAAACAAGCCGCCGATGCCGCGTTGTTCGTTACGATGCTTTAAATAAAAATACTCATCGCACCATGTCTTAAACTTGGGATAAACGTCACTCCCAAACGGCGCGCACAAATCATGACACACTTGGTGCCAATGCACACAGTCTTCCATCACGGGGTAAAACGGTGTCAAATCAAAGCCCCCACCAAACCACCAAATCGGCTCGTAGCCTTCTTTTTCCGCGATAAACATGCGCACGTTAGCATGACTGGTTGGCACGTTGGGATTGGTCGGATGAATCACCAGCGAGACACCGAGTGCTTGCGCTTGCCGACCGGCAAGTTCAGGGTGGCGAGCGGTGGCAGTGGCTGGCAGATGGTTGATAACAATGTGGCTAAACATCACCCCGCCTTTTTCAATCACTTTGCCGCCTTGAAGTACATTGGAGCGACCACCGCCCAAATTTTGATGGGTGCCTTGCTCAGTGGGTCTTTCCCAAACATCAGCGACAAATTTGGCATTGCTGGCACCTTCAGCATATAGATTAAACCCGCCAGTGGCTTCTTGGTGTTCTAGCGCTTGGCAAATACGGTCTTGTAAATCAAGTAAATAAGCGCGAACGGCTTGAACATTGGGTGAGGAGAGCAGCATAGACATAGCAATAGTTCTTTTAAAAATTTTTAGCGATTATTGTATCACACAATCGCGTGGGTAAAATTTAGCGTATTGACCGATGATACGCATAAATATTTACATAAAACCCTTAAAAAAATCCTCACAGCCGCTATCCAAACGGTCAGAAAACTCATAAAATGCCATGACGTCTTGATAAAATTAAGTTGAGATTTTATAAACTGATTAACCTAGTGATACTGATTTACCTAGTGATATAGTTATTGGGATCATATAGTTATCGGACTATCAAGTTATCAGATGGATGATTACATTAACCGTTTTTGGAGAAAACTATGAATAAATTATTAATCGCATTAGTGACGGTCATCAGCCTTGTGGGTTGTGGCAAAAAAGAAGAAGCCAAAACTGAAACCACCACCACGACGACAACGACCACCACAACAGCTTCTGTACCTGCCAATACAGCAACTGCAACGGCGAATACAGCGACTGCTACTGCGTCACCGGCAAAATAATATTAACCAATAGCCTAATTGATAAAACCGCTAATCCACTTAGCGGTTTTTTTATGCTTTTTTTATGCCATGGCAGATTAATCAGCTTAAGGGTTTAGTAAGTTTAGCCTGATTTGTGTGTACCAATTCAGCATAGATCAAGTCAGCATAGATTTAATGAATAATCGCTAAAATTTTGCTAAAATAAGCGCCTTTTTTTGATACCTACACTTTAGCAACATGCGGTTAAAACAGCTCAAACTGGCAGGCTTTAAATCCTTTGCCAATCCTACAACGTTTCATTTTCCCAAAACCATTACCGCGATTGTCGGACCCAACGGCTGCGGCAAATCCAACGTGATTGATGCCATCCGCTGGGTGCTGGGCGAATCCTCCGCCAAGCAGCTTCGTGGCGGCGCGATGAGTGATGTCATTTTTGCCGGCACGCAAGACAAGTCCGCCAAAAGCTTGGCAAGCGTAGAATTGGTGTTTGAACATACCCGCGGCGAAGATGGTAAAAGCGGCATCCACCACGCGCTTAATCTGTATCAAGAATTATCGGTACGTCGGCAAATCAATAAAGAAGGCAAATCCGATTACTTTATCAATGGCACCAAAGTACGCCGCCGCGATGTGGTCGATATTTTTTTGGGCACAGGTCTTGGCGCGCGCTCGTATGCGGTGATTGAGCAAGGTATGATAGGGCGCATCATTGATGCCAATGCGTTGCAGCTACGAGAGTTTATCGAAGAGGCGTCGGGCGTGTCGCGCTACCAAAGCCGGCGTGATGACACCCAAAAACAGCTCGATACCGCTAGCGATAATTTAGCGCGGCTGCATGATATGGTCAGCGAACTGACCAGCCAACAAAAACGCCTAGAAAAACAAGCCAAAACGGCACAACAAGCGCAGCAATGGCAACAAGCGCAGCAAGCGATCAGTGAGCAGCTACTCATTGATGACTATGGGCAGGCATGGCAAAAACAGCAAACACTCGCGTCAGATTTTCAAGCGATCAGTGAGTGCGTTGACGCCCAGCAAATATTCATTGAAGAATTAATCGAGCAGCAGCAACTTGCCCAGCAGGCTCTGACTGAACAACATCACACTTTACAAACCCAGCAAAATCTTGCTAAGGATTATTGGCAGCAGCAGCATGAAACGCAAAGTCTACTGAAGCAAGCTGAACAAGCCCTTGCCAATGACCAACAACGCCTAGATGTCCTCAATGTTGAGCTGGGGCGTTTTGCTGAGTATCAACAAGCGTTGCAAGCACAAAAACAGCAAGCACAACTGCGTATTGAAGGCTTACCTGCAAAGCTTGAACAGCTCACCGCACAGTTGCGCCAATTGCGTGAGAAGCAAGATGATTGCAAACAGCAGCGTGAGCAAATTGTGAAAAATTTAGTGGCGTTAAATAAGCAAAAGCAAGACGTAGAAAAAAATCTTGCCGTCAGTGAAAATGCCCTCAAACACCATGCCAGCCAACAACAGCGCCAACAACAACGCCAAAGCGAACATGACAAAGCCGTATTGGCATGGCAGACTGCTAACGCCACATTTGATCAGCAATTTGCAGCGTTTGATGACAACGAACTAGATGGTCAAATGACGAAACTCAGTGATGAGATTGAACGTCTTGAAGCCAATATCATCGCCCGTCAAGAGTCTATCGCTGACCAAGCCGATGAAGTTGACAGCTTAAGCCGTCAGCATCGCCAAGCTGAGCAGCAGTACCAAGCGTGGCAAACCGAGCACGCGACACTCCAAAATTTGCTAGCACAACAAGAAACTGCCCTTGCCCAAGTTATCCACCATTCAGCCAATCAAGAAAATATTAGCAGTTTGCCAAAACTTATCAGTCAACTGCAATTGACTGAGACAGGTAAGGGGTATGCCAATGTTTTTGATACTCTAGTTACGGTATTTGCCAAATGGTCTATCGCTGCTGACCAAGATTTTGCCCAAATCATCCACGACCATGCGGTGTTTATTGATAATAAATCAACTTTAGATCACACCTCGAAAAATCACACAGCGAACAGTCATCTAATAGAAGGTTGTTTGCCACTGTCTGCTTTGATTGCGGCGCCCAATCTGGCTATTTTTCAGCAGGTTTGGATCAGTGCGACGCCACTTGACTGGGCAGATGTGCAGCGTAAAGCGCTGCTCGATAACTTACCAACGGGCGATTGGTTACTGGTGCAGACCTCAGCGCGCCAGCTGATACTCTGTAATCAGCAGCTGCTGATTAACCTAAGCCATTTGTTGCAAGCTGAAGGTCAGCAGGTTATCAGTTTTAGCCAGCAGTTGATGAATGAAGCCCGTATTGAAGAGCTCGATGAACACTTAGCGCAGCAACAACCGCAACTGCAGCGTCTAGCCGATCGCTTGCAACAAGCGAAGGTTAGTCTGCAAGAATGGCAAGCGCAAGACCGAACCGCGCGTAATCAACTGCTAAGCCTAACCCAGCAACAACAGCAATGCCAGCAACAAAAACTACAACAGCAGTATCACTATCAATCCGCACTCGATAAACTTACGCAAGATAAAAAACGCCTCGATATCGACAGCAAACGGCTACAGGAAGAGGGGCTAGGTTTTGCGGACAAATTGCAGCAAGAGCAACAGCGGGTTTATGAGCTAAGCAACACGCTTTCGCATTTACAACCGCAATTACAGCAACAAATCAGCGAACGCCAGTCACTCGATGAACGCTTAAACCAGTTTACCAGTCAACAGCGCGAGCTAGAACAACAACAAAATCGCATCACCCAAACACTGGCAACCGGACAATTGCAAATCACCGCAAGTGAGCAGCAACTTGCCAAAGCTTGCCAAGACCAAGCAAGACTCACCAGTGAGCAGCAGCTGCTGAGTCATAAAATTAGCGAGCAGCAGGCACGCTTGCCACAGCTACAACAGCAACTCACGATGGACTCGACGCAACTGCAAACCGTCAATGACAGCGTTACGCAATTGACAATCACCTTGCAAACCATGGAAACCGAGGTGCATCAACTGCAGCTTAGTGTGCAAGAGTCTCAGCAGCAGTTAAGCCAACTACAACAGCAATATCACACCACCGACACGGCATTGGCACTATCAAAACAAAACGTGGCATTGATTGGTGAGCAATTGACTAGTCGCAAAATTGCCGTGCCAAAAACTGACAACATTGAGTTACTCGGTAGCAGCAAACGCGAGCAACTACAGCGACAACTCGAGCAGTTAGCATCACAGGTGCTTAATCTTGGGGCAGTCAATCACGCCGCGGTAGCCGAGCTCAGTGAAGTGAACAGCCGCTTGGCGCCCCTTGCTGAGCAAATCTCGGATTTGACCGCAAGCATTGAAAAATTGCAACTTGCTATCCAGCAGATTGACAGTCAGACCAAACAGCTTTTTATGGATATGTTGACCCAAGTCAATATCGAGCTTAACAAGCTATTTACCCAAGTATTTGGCGGCGGGCAAGCGCAGCTAGTGTTATCAGACCATACCAATGACAAAGATAACAGCGGCAAAGGCTGGCAGTCAGGGTTAGAGCTTATGGCACAGCCGAAAGGCAAAAAGAACAGCCGGCTAGCGCTGTTATCGGGCGGTGAGAAGACCTTAACTGCGTTAAGTTTAATCTTTGCTATTTTTAAACAGCAGCCCGCGCCATTTTGTGTGCTCGATGAAGTCGATGCGCCGCTCGATGACGCCAATGTCGCACGCTTTACCCGCTTAATTGAGCAGCTTGCCAAAGACGTACAGTTTGTTTTTATCAGTCATAACAAACTTGCCATGCAAATTGCCGATGAGCTCAAAGGTGTGACCATGCCAACGGCGGGCGTGTCCAAGCTGGTCAGTGTGGATATGGCTGAGGTGGAAGCTTATTTGGCATAAGCGATTTTCACCTGTCAAATACGCAAAAAGTCAAGCCTTGTCACGGTTTTTTCTAGCTGATTTTATGAAGTCATGATAGTATAACGGCAAAAATACCGATGTAAAAATTTTTACACTACAAACAGGGTCGTTATCGTCTTTCTCAAAGGTCGTTGTTTATGTCTATCACTCAGCTTATTCTTATCATTCTTGCGGTTGTTGCTATCGTTTGGGGTATTTACACGCTACTAAAATCCATTCGTCAAAAAAACCAAGATGTATTAGCGACTGACGCGATTGAACATGATAAAGATGGTCTACCTATTATTCCACGCCATCAGCGCCCTGAGCCCGAAGAAAGCCAGCTGTTTAAAGCGGAAATTACACCCGACAATCCTAAAGGCGAAGTAAAGCTAAGCGCTGACGATACCGAGTTGCACCTAGATAACTATCCAGCTAATGGCGGTTTTGCCAATGCCACTAAATCTGCCAATGACAAATTATTGGCAGAAACCAATACATTTGTGGAAAACGAAAACGACGCTTTTAGCATGCTTGCCAATGCCACAGAGACTATCAGTCCTGTTGTGCATACTTTCGATGAAAATCAGCTAAAAAATGACAGCTTTACCGATAACAGCCCAATTTTGGATACCCATATCCAAGCGCAAATTGACGAAGAACAAAACAGCCCACTCAACAACGCGATTCAAAATATCAACATCAGTATTTTTCCTAATCAGCAGTTTGTCGACATTAAAGGCGATTATCTGCTAGAGCTGATTGACAAATATGGCTTGAAGTTTGGTGCGATGAATATGTTCCATCGCTACGAAAACAAAGACGGAACAGGCTTATTGTGGTTTAGTCTGATGATGATTGACAATGAGGGTATTTCACCGTTCGATCTCAATCGACTACCGACGCAAACCATGAAAGGCTTGGTATTATTTTTATCGCTACCACACCCACGACCTGTTCAAGGCTTTGATAGCATGATGAGTATCGCAGGATTGCTTGCCAATGACTTAAATGCCACGGTATATGACGACACAGGCGAGCCGATTAACAAAGAAAACACCCAAGCCATGCGCGAGCTTGCCATTAATTTTGGTCGATAGATTTTACTAAAATGAAACAAGGTACTCCTCGTGAGTGCCTTTTTTTATGGTTAAAAGTTTTATTGTTTTGACTGACCTGATGACTTAAAAAATTGACCAAGTAAACCATCACTTTGTTGTAAAATATCTGTTATCTTTTTTAAATCATAATCATTATGAACACAGCCGCTATTACTGCGCAAATGCGCAAACTCATTGCACAGCTAAAACAACATAACCACGCTTACTACGTCTTAGATAATCCGCTGTTAGAAGATAGCGAATACGACCAACTTCGCCAAGAACTGGTGGCACTAGAAACCACGCATCCTGAATTGGTACAAAGCGACAGCCCTACCAACCAAGTAGGCGACAAGCCGTTGCCATTTTTTACCCAAGTCACCCACCAAATACCCATGCTGTCACTGGGTAATTTATTTACTTTTGATGATTTACAGAACTTTATGCGACGGGTCAATGACCGTTTGGCGGACCATCAGCAAAACCCCGAATATGAAGTCGAGCTCAAACTTGACGGGCTTGCGGTTTCACTGTTGTACCAAAACGGGCAATTTATCCAAGCAGTCACGCGCGGTGATGGTCAAACAGGCGAAGATATTACCCAAAACGTGCGTACTATTCGAAATCTACCCCTGCAGCTGGCGATTGATATACCGCGCCTAGAAGTGCGCGGCGAAGTACTCATGCCCAAAGCAGGGTTTGCAAGGCTCAACCGTGATGCCCAAGCAAAAGGGGAGAAAACCTTTGCCAATCCGCGTAATGCTGCCGCAGGGAGTTTGCGCCAACTTGACCCCAATATCGCCAAAAGTCGTCCGCTGGCGTTTTATGCCTATTCCGTCAATCAAGGCTTACCCGCTGAGATTACCACCCAATCCGATGCGCTATTTTGGCTAAAAGCGTTGGGCTTTAGCATCAGCGATATCAAAATCGTGCAAACAGCCGCGCAGCTACAAGCGTATTATCAATCGGTGATTGAAAAACGCAGTCGCTTACCCTTTGAAATTGATGGCACGGTGATCAAGGTTAATAGTTTAGCCTTGCAAGAGCAATTAGGCTTTTTAAGCCGTGAGCCGCGCTGGGCAACTGCTTATAAATTTCCTGCCGAAACCGTGATGACGCGTCTAAATGCGATTGAATGGCAAGTAGGGCGCACAGGTCAGTTGACGCCCGTGGGTAAGCTTGAACCTGTCAATGTCGGTGGCGTCACTGTCAGCAATGTGACCCTGCATAATATCGGTGAAATTCAGCGTTTAGATATCCGAGCAGGCGACATGGTCAGCGTACACCGTGCCGGTGATGTCATTCCCAAAGTTACGCGCGTCTGGCAAGATGAGCGCCCCGCCAATGCCCAAGTGGTGAGCTTGCCGACGCATTGCCCGGTGTGTGGTTCACCGGTTATCATGCCAGAAGGCGAAGCGCTGGCACGATGCACTGGTGGGCTATTTTGTCCAGCCCAGCAACAAGAAGCACTGATTCACTTTGTCAGTCGTAAAGCGATGGATATCGATGGGCTCGGTGAGCGCTGGTTGATTAACTTTTTTGAGCAGGGTATTGTTAAAAATGTCGCAGATATTTATGCGCTTAACAATCACCGCGACGCGCTCATAAACCTTGAAAAATTGGGGGAAAAATCTGTCGAAAATATGCTAGCTGCCATTGAAAAAAGTAAAGATACGACCTTACCACGGTTTATCTTTGCCTTAGGTATTGGCGGGGTAGGCGAGAGCACGGCGATGAATTTAGCCATGCAATTTGGCGACTTGCAGCCGCTCATGGCAGCGAGTATCGAAGCCTTACAAAAAACCCCCGATGTCGGTGAAAAAACCGCAGACTCGATTTTTGAGTTTTTTCGTGCCGAGCACAATATCGAAGTCATCAATCGATTATTACAAGCCGGTATTCACTGGCAGCCTGTCAGCCAAGTGCCTGAAGGCAATCAGCCGCTTAAAGGTCAAAGTTGGGTCATTACAGGCACCCTTGAAGGCATGGGACGCGATGAAGCCAAAGCCAAGCTGCAAGCATTAGGGGCAAAAGTCTCAGGCAGCGTTTCTGCCAAGACCACCGCACTGCTCGCAGGCGAAAAAGCGGGTAGTAAACTTGCCAATGCCGAAAAACTGGGGGTAAAAGTGATGACTGAAGCGCAATTCATCGATTTATTGAATACGTATCATGCCTAATATATGCTCGGTATTGTGGAAAAAGTTAACGCAACCTTCAGTAAGCTATTTGTTGCCCAAACTATAGCAAGGTTACTTACAAAACACGTATAAATCAGTCTTTATTCATAACAATAGGGTGAAAAATTTACGCTAATATAACTTCCGTAAGTTGCTAAAAGCACCTGATATTTTAGCAAATGGAAACCCTACTGGAGAAAAGTATGAAATCACTTAAAACACTTGCGGTACTTGCAACACTTGTTGGCTCAACAGCATTAACAGCCTGTGCAACCACTGATGCTTATGGTAACCGCGTTACTACACAAGGCTCTTCTCGCGCGGCGATGCAAGGCGCGGTAGCGGGTGCAGCGTTAGGTGCACTGGCAAAATCAGATGGCGACCGTAGCGACATCGGTAAAGCTGCAGCAATCGGTGCAGCCGCAGGTGGTGCAACAGGCTATGTATTAAGTACATCACCTAACTACCCGTACCAAAAATAAGCTACACTAAAAGTTATAGCTTATCTCGACAGCATCCGACATCGATGCTGTCAAAAGCCAAACCATTAAAGGTTTGGCTTTTTTCTTTACTAAACGTTAAGCAAGCTATTTGATACAATTAAAGATGCGTTGAAGTAGAGCCGTCAATTTTTATTTGTCTAACCTAAACTGCTAGCCTAAATCATAGCGCTAAAAATCAAGGGTATAAAAAAAGCCCTTATCAATTCGATAAGGGCTTTGGATATGGTGGATCGTCCGCGACTCGAACGCGGGACCAATGGATTAAAAGTCCACTGCTCTACCAACTGAGCTAACGATCCTGAGAAACGTTAAGAAAACTTTTTTAGCTTCGCAAGAGCAAATCTATGATTTGCTAAAGCATTAAAAATTTGCAAAGCAATTTTGATTTCACAAGTCAAATTCATAAAACGACATTGTCAAACTTTCAAAATATGGTGGATCGTCCGCGACTCGAACGCGGGACCAATGGATTAAAAGTCCACTGCTCTACCAACTGAGCTAACGATCCAAAACTGCTAAGGCAATCAAAAACGATTTTTCACGTTTTTATTTTGGCTATTGCCGTTAAGTGAGTGCATATTATACGCATTAAATCTTGGTTTGCAAGCCTTTTTGCACAATTTTTTTAACTAAAGATTGGCATCAAAATAGAGTCATAAATTCATCGACTTATCATACCTTTAACTTATCTAGTATTGATTAGATAAGTCTAATTAGATAGGTATTGACGAGCTAGATGATGACTAAATAGGTGATAAAACTTTTATTCACCACCTGATAAGGCATCAACAGGATTGAGCCTGGCGGCATTGCGCGCCGGAATAAACCCAAAAACCACACCAATGAGAGTGGAACACACCACCGCCGCTACAATAGAGGTGGTTGAATACACCACTTGGAAATTACCCCCTGCAAATTTGTTAATTAAAGCGCCGATGGCAAACGCTAGACTAATACCTAAAATCCCGCCCAAGATACACACCAAAATCGCTTCTATCAAAAACTGCTGCATGATATCAGATTGCCTTGCGCCCACTGCCATACGCACACCAATTTCACTGGTGCGCTCGGTGACTGAGACGAGCATAATATTCATAACGCCAATACCCCCCACAATCAAAGAAATAATGGCTATCGATGAAATCAGTAGTGTCATCGTGCCTGTGGTAGATTCAATCGTCTGACGAATTGAATCAGAGTTTTGAATACGAAAGTCATCGGTGCCGTGTCGCTGCTCTATCAAATCAGAAACAGCTTGCTCAGCGGCACTAGACGAGATAGTGTTTTTTAGTAGCACAATAAAACTATCTACATGACTAGTACCAACCATTCTACGCATCACAGTGGTATAAGGCATATACAGGGTAGGGGTGTCTGAGCTTGGACCAAAAGCTTGCTCAGATGGCTGCAATACACCGATGACGCGAGCGGGCACACTACCCACCAACATCACTTCACCAATGGGATCGCTGACATTGGCAAAAAAGGCGGTTTTTGCATTATCATCAATAATCACATCTTGGGTCATGGAGGTGATACTATTGTCATTAAAGGTTTGCCCAAGCGCCAGTTTTTCCCCTTTCACCGTTAGATAATCTTTGCCCACGCCACTGACATTCACAGAAGCTTCTGTCTCACGGTAACGGGCGGTGGCGCTATTGCTGCTGACTTGTGGACTGACGCTTTGCACATAAGGTTGTTCTGCGACAGCATTGGCATCGGCATCTGTTAAATTATCATCATGGTATTTACGGCGAGGGTCACCAAATTTATAGCCATCTCGTATGGTTAAAGTATTGGTGCCTAAGGAGCTGATATCATTGAGAATTTTTTGTTGAGAACCTTGTCCCAGACCCACTACCGATACCACAGAGGCAATACCGATAATAATACCTAACATGGTTAACAATGTCCGCATTTTATGGGCTTTCATCGCCAAAACCGACATCTTAAAGGCTTCAGATAAGCGGTCTAAAAACGCGGTAACACCAGATTTTTTGGCAAAATTTAGGTGTTGAACCTCTTTGGTTTTATCAAATCTATTATCGGTATAATAATCTTTGAGGATGCGTCCGTCTTTGATTTCAATCACGCGTTCGGCTTGGGCAGCGATGGAAGGATCGTGGGTCACCATAATGATGGTATGACCTTGGCTATTTAGATTTCTCAAAATCGCCATCACATCTTTACCCGATTGGCTATCTAATGCCCCAGTCGGTTCATCTGCCAGGATAATGTCGCCACCATTCATTAAGGCACGAGCAATAGACACACGCTGTTGTTGACCACCGGAGAGTTGGCTAGGGCGATTTTGGGTTTTTGCCGCCAGCCCTAAGTCGTCTAACAATTGAGTGGCGCGCGCTTCACGTTGCCGCACCGGCATCCCTGCATACACGGCAGGGACGGCGACATTGTCTTGGGCATTGATGTCACCGAGTAAATGATAGCGCTGAAAAATAAACCCAAAATGCTCACGGCGAAGCTCGGCAAGTTCGTCTGCGGTGAGTTTGTCCACCGCTTTGCCATAGATGTGGTAACTGCCCGCAGTCGCCTGATCTAAGCAGCCTAAGATATTCATTAAGGTGGATTTACCCGAGCCTGATTGACCAATAATTGCCACCATTTCGCCTTCATAAATGGTCAAGTCAATCCCATGTAAAACCCGAATTTTTTCATCACCTGCAGGAAATTCGCGGATTAAATCCTTCACTTCCATGACAGGTTGTTTGGTGTCTTGCGTTATCATCAGCCGTGTATCTCAAAGTTAGCATGCGTCATAGGTTATAATCAACGTTTACAATCTAGGGTTATCATCTACCGATGACTACATCATCGGTGGACCACCCTTATTTTTAGACGATGAACTTGATTTACTCACCGTTGCTTGACCCACAACCACCTTATCACCTTGGTTGACGCCGCTAAGAATTTGGGTGGTAATACGATTGGTGACACCTGTTTTGACCGCTTGTTTTTTGGTAGTACCGTCGGCTTGTACGACTTCAACATAACTGCCCATTTTTGGGTCAGTTTTAATTGCCGCCGCCGGTACGCTAAGCACATTACTGACTTTGTTTTCAACAATATAGACTTGCGCTGTCATGTTGATACGTAGCGCGCCATCGGGATTGGGGACGGTAAAATAACCAATATAATAAATTGCCGAATCCGTTGACGTAGATGAGTCACTGGCGGTAGTACCATCGGGCGCAGGTCCAATGGTTGACAGTGTGGCTTGGTATTTCTTATCTGGGCGTCCAATGATATTGAAATAAACCGGCAGTCCTGTTTTGAGATTGACGACATCGGCTTCTGATATTTTGGCTTTTACGCGCACACTGCTCAAATCTGCCAATGTCACAATGGTGGGGGCTGATTGATTGGCGTTTACTGTTTGCCCTTGTTTGGTGGTAATAGAAATCACCGTGCCTGACATCGGGGCAACAATTTGGCTATATCCAAGATTTTTTTCAGCCGTATTGACGTCCGTTTGCGATTTTTTTATGGTTTGTTGTGCACTAACAATATCGGCTTGCGATGAGGCAATATTTGCTTGGGCAGTCGCAATCGCTTCTTTCGCGCTGTCCACATTGGCTTGGGCTGTTTTGATAGCGGTATCCGCTTGCTCCAGCTCTTGTTTGGAGATGGCATTCATGGCAAGCAAGGATTTTAGGCGATTGTATTCTGTTTGCGATTGTTGCAAGGTTGCTATTTTACCTTTCAAGTCGGCTCGCGCTGTGGCAAGCGCGGCTTGTTTGGTCTGATAGGCGGACTTGGTACTTTCCAAATTCGCTTTGCTTTGCTGTAAGGTAGCTTGCTGCGTGGTTAAGGTATTTTGCAGGGTAACTGGGTCAATTTGAGCAATAACATCGCCTTTTTTGACCGTGTCACCCACCTCGACATACAATTTTGTCACTTCCCCTGACACCTGAGCGCCCACATCCACTTGTTTAATGCCTTCAATTTTGCCCGTGGACATCACACTGTTCTCAATATCGCTACGTTCGACATTGGCGGTGATGTAATCGGGTTTTTGGGGTTTGGGTTTAAAGTACCAATAAGCTAACGCTGCCAGCGAAATAACGATCAAACTTAAGATTGCCCATTTGAGCCATTTTTTTTGGGTAGCGGTCATCGTGCCAAGCCTTATCAAGGGATAAACAATTGAAAAAAATTAAATAAATACAGCTTTGTAACAGGGAGTATTAAAAGCTAAATGAGAATAAATTGCAATAAAAACAGGTAAGCCGAAAGGATTGTAAATTATAACCACATAATCTTACTGGATTATAAAATGAATGTTATGAGTAACAAAAACGCATTAAAAATTTGGGGGGTGGTGGATTGTATTGTAATTTGATGGGCGGGTTGTTTGAAGGGTTGCAAAGATTGCAAAGGTTGCGGAGCATTTTTAAAAGCAACTTTTAAAGTAACTTTTAAAGCAACTAGTGAAATAACGGTTGACCCGCTAGGCGAAAAGCGAGTTGGTAGAGGAGCTCCCAAGCCGGTTGTTGCACCAGACCTTTGATGGCTTGGTCGGCTTGGTACAGTGCATCCGACCAGCTTCGGGTAGCGTCATGGGAATGACGATGCAGGGCTTTACTATATAGTTGTTGCTTACTTTGCCAAATGCCGAGGCTTTGATAGCTTGCCCCTGATTGCAAGCTTAAAATATTGCGCATGTCTTTGGCTATCATCCATAACACCAAACTCTCTGGTTCTTCACTGGCTTTGAGTTGCTGCAAGATTTTTGCAACCTGCGCGGTATCACCTGCCAACATGGCATCCGATAAATCAAAGGTGGTAAACATAGATTGACTCACCAACCCATCAAACAGCTGAGGCTCATCGATGGTCACAAAACGGGTAGGAGGATTCGCATCTGTTGTAGCATAGAGGTAGGAAAGTCGCCACAGACTTTGGTAAGCTGCTAGCAAATTATGCTGAGTTTGTGCCATCAGCATTTGCCAAGCGGGTTTGGTGAGTTCGAGCCCAAAATCTTGGGCGTGTTGCTGTAGCAGTTGTTCGCGTTGCTGCTCTTGATAAAGATGACATTCGATGACCTGACCAAATTTATCGCAAAGCAAAAAAAACGCACTGCTTTGGCTTTTTTTATCGTATTTATCACTGATAATGACTAAGCAATTGCTCGAATTGCTTGTCGCAAATTGCGCTAATTCTGCTAATGCCTCTTTATCGGGTTTATGATTGCCGTGAACGATAATGGCTTTGTGGTCGTCAAACAGTGACATACTGTTCAGCTCTGCTAAAACCGCTTGCCATGATTTGGCGCTGGTAATATCCATGCGCGAAATTGCCATATTATGCTGCCGCCAATTGGGCGACATTTTTTCAATCAGCCACTGTGACAGCAAATCTTCATCGCCATGCAGTAGCCACAGCCCAGTGGCGGGGTCTTGCCTGTTTTTGAGATGTTGAAAGGCATTTAAAAAATTGTACTGCATCAGCGTGTTATCAATTAGGTTAGGTAGGGTTAGGGGGTAGTTGCGGTAGGCACTTTGGTGATTTTTGGAAGGCTCAGTGCGACATATTGGTCAGCAATACGCTGCGCCAGGTTGTCATACAACCATACTTTAATTTGCTCGGCTTGGGGATTGTCGGTCGCTACCACGCCTTGGTCGTACTGATAGCTGCGCTGTACTTGAATCGTATTGGTCAGCGTGCGGGGTTGACCATTTTCAATGGCGCGATAGCTTACCTCTGCGCTTAACACCATGCGAATTTCGGTCAAAATACCGCGTAGCTGGTAGTTTTGCAGGCGAATGTTTTTGACTTCAATACTGGCAGGCAAGGTAGTATTTGATTGGGTGGTTGCCTTGTTATCAATCACCCTATCTTGGGTATTGATACTTAGCTGGTGGAGTTGTTTTTTTAACGAATTTTTGACCGCATAGGCTTCAGGCGTGTTGTTAAAAATCAGCTCAGTGGTCGGGATATTCTGTGACATGGGCGCATCATACCCGCGTAGATGAAAACCACAGCCAGGTAGCTGCATCAGTAACACACTGCTTAGGAGGATACGAAGAAATGGCTGATTCATATAGTTACCTGTCTGTTAGTTACCTGTCTATGATTGTCGGTATTTATTGTGATAACACTTTATTATAAAGCTTCAAGTTATTATAAAGCTTCAAGGTCAAAAAGGGCTTAGGTAGCCACTAAGCCCTGATGGTCAATTAGGCTTTTACCACAATATTGACCAATTTATTGGGCACCACGATTTCTTTGACGATATCACCGGTGATAAATTTAGCGACGCTGTCGAGTTGTTTCGCTTCGGCTTTTAACCAATCGCTATCACTGTTTGGCGCCACCTCCATTTGACCACGGATTTTGCCGTTGACTTGCACCACCATGGTAATAGTGTCTTGTACCAAGGCTGAAGTATCAACGGTTGGATAGGTTAGCGTCATCACATCAATCCCTAACTCCTCAAGTAGGACTTCTGCCATGTGCGGCGCGTACATGGTAAGCAAGGTCAATAATGTTATAAGTGCTTCATTGGCTACCGCCAAATCGCTGTCTGAATGAATGTCAAACGCAGTGAGTTCGTTCGACAATTCCATTAAAAATGACACAGGCGTATTGAGCGCCAAGTTTTTGCCAAACGCGTCATCTAATTTGCCGATCGTATCATGTGCTTTACGGCGTAGACTTTTAGCGGCTTTACTAAGCGACTGGGTATCAGTTACTGATAAGGTTGCTGCGGTTAAAGATTGCTGCGCCAATGTTTCGGCATGCTCGATAGTATAACGCCATACTTTTTTCAAAAAGTTATACGGACCTTTTAGCCCATCGTCAATCCATTCAAGCGTCTGGTCGACAGGCGCGGTAAACATGGTGTAAAGTCGAACCGTATCTGCGCCATATTGATCAATAGTTGCTTGTGGGTCAACACCATTGTTTTTTGACTTCGACATTTTTTCGATTTTGCCAATTTTGACAGGCTGACCATCAGCTTTTAAGGTCGCTTCAATGGGCTGACCTTTGTCGTTGTAGCGGATATCAACTTCTTCTGGAAAGTAATAGGATTTGCTACCATCGGCATTTTCGCGAAGATAAGTACCCGCCAAGACCATGCCTTGGGTGAGTAAATTGGCAAAGGGTTCATCACCCTGCACCAAGCCTTCATCACGCATAAGCTTGTGGAAAAAACGCGCATATAGTAAATGCAACACGGCGTGCTCAACACCGCCCACATATTGATCCACAGGTAGCCATTTATCGGCGGCGACTTTATTAATCATCCCATCAGTATAATTGGGTGAGGCAAAACGCGCGTAATACCAGCTTGATTCTACAAAAGTATCAAAGGTATCGGTTTCACGTTTGGCAGGCTTGCCGCAACACGGGCAGTTGACATCGGTAAATGAAGCAAGATTGTTGAGGGGATTGCCACGTCCATCGGGCACTACATCTAAAGGTAATACCACAGGCAGCTGACTTTCAGGAACAGGTACTGTACCGCAGTCTACGCAGTTGATAACCGGAATTGGGCAACCCCAATAACGCTGGCGAGATACTCCCCAATCGCGTAGCCGATAATTGATGGTTTTTTTACCCAAGCCTTTTGGCTCAAGTTGGGTTAAAATTTTGTCAAAGGCTTGTTTAAAATTTAAACCGTCTAACTCACCCGAGTTAATAGCCACGCCATTTTGCTTATCGCCATACCAGTCTTGCCAAGTCGTCGCATCAAACTGTTGACCTTGCTTATGGTTTTCGTCCAGCTCAATCACTTGCTTGATAGGTAACTGGTATTTATTGGCAAATTCAAAGTCGCGTTCATCATGCGCAGGGACTGCCATGACGGCGCCAGAACCGTAACTCATTAATACGTAGTTAGCTACCCAAACAGGCACTTGCTCACCGGTTAACGGATGGGTGACAGTTAGACCCGTGTCCATACCCATTTTTTCAGCTTTGGCTAAGTCTGCTTCGGCAACTGAGCCTTTTTTGCAGGCTTCAATAAAGCTTTGTAGAGCAGGATTGGTCGCGGCAGCGTGTTTTGCTAGTGGATGCTCAGCCGCCACCGATACATAAGTCACGCCCATTAAGGTATCTGGGCGGGTAGTAAATACATCTAGGGTTTTTTCTTCACCATTTAAGGTATAGGGAAAATGAATTTCCATGCCTTCAGAGCGACCAATCCAGTTGCGCTGCATGGTAATCACTTGCTGTGGCCAATGACCTTCTAGCTTATCCAAATCATTTAACAGCTCGTCTGCATAGGCGGTGATGTTAAAGTAGTACATGGGAATTTCGCGTTTTTCAATTAGCGCACCTGAGCGCCAACCGCGACCATCTACCACTTGCTCATTGGCAAGGACGGTATTATCAACGGGGTCCCAATTCACTGTTGAGAGTTTTTTGTATACCAAGCCTTTTTTGAACAGTTGTACAAATAGCCATTGTTCCCACTTGTAATACTCTGGTGTACAAGTGGCAAATTCACGTGACCAGTCAATCGATAGTCCTAATGATTTGAGCTGCGCGCGCATGTTATCAATGTTTGAAAACGTCCATGCAGCAGGGGCGACAGCGTTGGCAATCGCCGCATTTTCTGCAGGCATACCAAACGCATCCCAGCCCATTGGCTGCAACACTTCATAACCTTTTAACCGATAGTAACGACTCAACACATCACTAATCGTGTAGTTGCGCACGTGCCCCATATGCAGCTTGCCACTGGGGTAGGGAAACATAGACAGCAAATAACGTGACGGCTTATCTGACGCGGCATTGTTCACTTGATAGCGATTTTGCTGTTCCCATTTTTGTTGTTGGGCAGGCTCGATAACTTGGGGTTGGTATTGACTGGTTAAAGCTGAATTACTCATAATGGTCTGAATTTGCAGTATTTGAATGGGAAGGTATTTTAAGCCCCATAGCATAGCGTAAAACCGTAAAAATTGCGATAAAAAAAGGAGTCAATATGAGCATCACCATCTACGGTATCAAAAATTGTAGCACCATGAAAAAGGCGTTTGATAAATTAACTGCACTGGGTTTGGAGTATGAATTTTTTGACTACAAAAAACAGGCGATAGACAAACCGACATTAGCCCATTGGGTAAAGCGAGCAGGTATAGATAAGGTATTAAATACCAAAGGCACAACCTACCGCAAACTTAGCGATGCGCAAAAAGCCCAAATAAAGCAAGATGTGGATGCTGCGTTAGATATGATGATAGCGCAGCCAAGTATGATTAAGCGCCCGATTGTCGTCTCAAACAATGAGTTAATCATTGGGTTTGATGAAACTGCCTTTGAAAAACTAGGTATGTAAAACTAGGCAAGTAAAGAGGCACAAATCAATCGCCAATAAAAAAGCGAGTAACTAAAACTCGCTTTTTTAAGTGGCGGGTAAAAATTATTTTACCGCACTAGCAACTGCAGATTTTACCGCATTTGCAGTTTCAACTGGGGTAGAAGCTGCACCACGTTCTTTATTGACGATAGTTTGTGGCGTCATCACAGAGGCGTCTTGTTTGTGATCGCTTAATGAATAAACATACGCTGCCAATAACATAATACGCTCGTTACCCAGTTTGGTATCCCAATGTGGCATCACACCGGCACGACCATTACGTAACGTAGTACGAACCGTTTCACGGTCGCCACCATATAACCACGTGTCGTCCGTAAGATTCAACGCACCGACATCATGGTTACCTTTGGCGTCTTTACCGTGACATACCGCACAGTTGGTATCAAAAATAGCCTTACCTTGATTAACCAAAGTTTGGTTCAACTGACCATTCTCTTTTGAACCATGACCGGGTGATAGTGATAGTACGTATTCAGCTGCAGCGCGAACACCATCTTCGCCAATCTGCGCTTTCCAAGCTGGCATACCACCGACGCGACCATGATTAAGGGTTAACAAGATTTTATCGGGTGTACCGCCATAAATCCAGTCATTGTCCGTCAAGTTTGGATAACCCGGTGCACCATGCGCTTGTGAGCCATGACACACTGAACAGTTTTGTAAAAACAAACGCTGACCAATTTTAATCGCTTGCGGATCTTGAGAAAGTTTTAGAACGGCAGGTGCCAGTCCTACAATACCTTTATCAATTTGCGATTTTAATTCGGCATTCGGTTCTGCATTTTTAGCTTGCTGCGCTTGTAATTTAGCAAGGCTATCAATTTGTGCCGTTACTGCTTTGTCTTTTAAGATTTTATCATTGAACGTGCCAGTAAATACGGCATTATTGCGCTCAAGATCGGATGCTAATTCATTAGCACTGGTCCAAGGAACATCTTGACCATCTACTTTTACCGTAGTGATACCTTTCCATGAGCCTGGCATTACTGATGGGAACAATAGCATGTATAGTAGTGCCCAAGCTAATGTACCCCAAAAGATTGCTAACCACCATTTTGGTAATGGACGGTCAAACTCTTGGATACCATCGTATTCATGGCCTGTAGTACCGTCATCCGACATTTTTGGGCGATAACCCAATACACCGACTAACCAGAACAAAATCCAAGCCCAACAAGCGATGGAAAATAGGGTTATCCAAAAACTCCAAAATCCACTCATTTTTTATCCTTATTGCGTTGTGATGCTTCTGTTAGGTCTTCGTCATCTAACGCAAGTTTTGCATCTTCTTCAAACCGTTTGCGATTCTTTGGCGAGTAAGCCCACCAAACAATCGCAATAAAAGCGATAAACGCTGCGACCGTTGCGATACTGTGTAATGTGCCCAACATTAACGTTGACCTTTCATTGCAGTGCCCAGTTGTTGTAAATATGCAACAACAGCATCGAGCTCAGTTTTACCTTGTACCGCATCAGGTGCACCTGCAATATCAGCATCGCTATAAGGCACGCCGAAATGGTCGCGGAATAGACGCATTTTTGCTTGTACTTCTCCAGGGTTAACGTCATTTTTTGCTAACCAAGCAAATGATGGCATCACAGACTCAGGTACCAATGATTGTGGGTTAATCAAGTGTTCGCGTTGCCAGTCATCAGAATAGCGTCCGCCCACACGCGCAAGATCAGGTCCAGTACGTTTAGAACCCCATAAGAAGGGATGATCCCAAGCGGATTCAGCTGCGCGCGAGTAAGGTCCATAGCGTTCCACTTCAGCCCGAAGAGGACGAACCATTTGGGTATGACAGACGTGACAGCCTTCACGAATATAAATATCACGACCTTCTAATTCAAGTGCGGTCCATGGCTTCATATTGGGCAAAGGTTGGTTAACTTCTTTGGTATAAATCAATGGCACGATTTCTACCAAAGTCGCAAAACTAATAGCTACAACGATTAGGATAAGTAGAAGACCCGTGTTTTTTTCAATAATTTCATGATTGAGTTGCATGAGTCTCTCCTTAAATCTGTTTTGCGGTAGCAGTTTCTACTACAGGTGTAGTGGTATCCGCTACTTCAACAGTTTTAGTGCTTGGCATCGTGATAGTTTTGTAGACGTTGTAAGCCATAACGACCATACCTGTGACATACAATAAACCACCAAATGCACGACCAATGTAAGGATAGTGCGAGAACAAGACAGTATCAACGAAACTATACACCAGCGTTCCATCTGGATTTGTAGCACGCCACATCATACCTTGACCAATACCTGAAATCCAAAGCGATACGATGTAGAAAATAGTACCTGCGGTAGCCAGCCAAAAGTGCGTGGTAATTAAGTTAGTTGAATACATTTTTTGTTTGTTCCAAATACGTGGAATCAATACATATAATGAACCAACCGTAATCATACCAACCCAGCCTAACGCACCAGAATGCACGTGACCTATCGTCCAGTCAGTATTGTGGGATAACGCATTGACGGTTTTGATTGACATCATCGGACCTTCAAACGTTGACATCGCATAGAATGACAGTGCAACAATCAAGAAACGAATAATAGGGTCTGTGCGAAGTTTATCCCAGCTGCCAGATAAGGTAAGTACACCATTAATCATACCGCCCCATGAAGGCGCAAATAAAATGATAGAAAATACCATCCCTAAAGACTGTGCCCAGTCAGGGAGTGCTGAATAGTGAAGATGGTGACCACCCGCCCACATATAAGACGCAATTAACGCCCAAAAGTGGATAATAGATAAACGATAGGAGTAAACAGGACGACCGATTTGTACAGGCACAAAGTAATACATCATACCCAAAAAGGCGGCTGTTAAGTAAAAACCTACAGCGTTGTGACCATACCACCATTGCACCATAGCATCAGTCGCACCGCCAAACAATGAATATGACTTCCAAAAGCTCAGAGGGATTGCCATACTATTGACAATATGCAGTAACGCAATGGTCAAAATAAATGCAGCAAAGAACCAGTTAGCAACGTAGATATGCGAGGTTTTGCGTTTCAATAACGTACCAAAAAACACAATAGCATAAGATATCCACACCACGGCAATTAAAATATCAATGGGCCATTCAAGCTCAGCATATTCTTTAGTTGAGGTTAAACCCAAGGGTAGGGTAATAATTGCGCCAATAATAACAAGATTCCATCCCCAAAAGGTGAACCAGGCTAGATAAGGTGCGAATAAACGCGTTTTACACGTTCTTTGAACGATATAATATGAAGTTGCGAATAACGCACAACCACCAAATGCAAAAATCACCGCGTTGGTGTGCAATGGACGCAAGTGGCTAAATGTTAGCCAAGGGATACCAAAATTGAGGGCAGGCCATGCCAATTGTGATGCAATGAACACCCCAATTGCCATACCGATAATACCATATACTACCGCCATGATTGAGAACAACTTAATGATGTCCACTTCATAATCATCGGTAATAGGTATTGCTGTGTTTTGTAAATTCATTCGATGATTTCCTTTACAGCCTATATTATCAACAAGTTTAAGCAGAAATCTTCTTTGTGCCTGTCAATAAAACTATCAGGTCAGAGGCGTTGGCACTAGTTATTTTTTTATAAGATAGGCTAACTATTTAGTGGCTAGTTTCACGATGATTTTTAAAGAAATTAGCGGCTAAATCTTGACGCAAAACAGTAAATTTACAAGCAGTAAAATAGGCTCAAACTCACGATTCTCACCAAGTATTGTAACTTAATCTTTGCTAAATATCATCTAATGTAACGTTCATACCGCAAAAAAAATTACACACCAACTATTATAATATGAAAAATAAAAAAAACCATGTAAATTGTGGGGATTTTTTTAACACCCCATACACTATGTAGTAACAATGCTAAAAATGGTTAACCGAGCGTCATTATCGTTATTCTAAAAATAGGTTTATTATGCGTTAGAGAATTGTCATTCATACAAAATCTCGGTAAGATGCACAAGTTCTAATACAACTAACGATAATGAGGATTTAAAATGGCTAAAATTTTAACACAAGAATGGTTTGACAAAGTTGACGAATTAACCAATAAAGCAGGTGACCTAAATCTACCACCCGCGATTAAAAATATGTCAATTAATTTACAAGTCACAGATAGCGACAATCAAGAAGTTAATGCAGCTTTTTATGATGGCACGATTCATCAGGGTTTGAAAGATGGCGCTTTAACCACCTTAAAACTTGATGCCGATACCTTAAAAGCAATCTTTTTAGATCGTGATATGAACCGTGCGATGGAAGCCTTTATGTCTGGCAAAATCCGCGTCGAAGGAGATATGGGACAATTAATGTCTATCCAAACCGCAAGCCCAAGCGCTGAGCAAAAACAGCTTTTCAAAGACATCTTAGCCAATACACAAGTGTAATCGGGCTTATCAAATAATTTTGGATATTGCGCGCATTATCCGTGTGTTAAGCGAAATATCACTAACACCCCGAGCACAAAGAAAATCATCGATAATATTCGGTGATTTTTTTTATCGCGTGCTTGGGTGGGGTGCAGTAGCAAATCTGTGGTATAAACCATCAGGCCATTGACTGGGCTAGTTTGAGTGGCTAAGGTAGTTTGGGCTGCTAAGGTCGTTTGAGTAGATATTGGAAGTGGGCTGTGATTTACCAATCCAGTCTGGGCTTGGATAGCGTCTGAAGTAGAAACTGCGGATTTAGTCGACTGATTTGGCATGGGTCATCTTCCCAAAATAACTGATATAACACTCATAAACGTTAACGGCTGATATTGGGTACGCTGTTGAGCCGCTATATGATTCATGACGTTGATGGGTAAAAATTGATTAAAATTAAACTTAAAATAACGATAATATAAAATTATAGTCAATTCAATGAATTAAATAAAATAAAGGGATGAATTTACATTTATTTACAAAATAACAAAGCCACTGTCATAGTCGGCAGTGGCTTCAAGAAAATTAATCAATAATCTTACAAAGGAATGGCTTAAAACGCTCTGTAATTGGTGGCTGCTTTTTTCTGGTTTTCCATAAAAATAGTCCCCTGTAGCCAAATATTGGCTTGAATATAATCGTTGACTTGAATGGTTGAGTCGATGTTATCGGCATTGACCGCTAAACGAATAACAACAGGATTATCTAGGCTTTCACGTAATATCACCACATCAAGCAATACAAAGTCAACGCCGTTAAAGCTAGCAGTCTGTTTGCCAATAATTTGACCTTGACACCAGGCTTCATCTTGTTGACCGATGGTTTCACCAAATAAATAAGCACACATGTGACCGACGTTGATTTCAATTGGCTCCAGCGGCAGGTCGTTTTCGCTAGGTTGCCAAGCGGCGATTTGGGCTTCAAGGTCTTTTGGGGCAACGTTATTATTTTTGGTCAAAATATCATTAAAGGCGCGGTGATAGCGAATCGCTTCAGGCTCATCAACCACAATAGTTTCTGAGCGGTTACTCAAGCTTACGGTGTAAGCAAATGCACTCAGATTGATTAAGTAGCGGTGATTTTTTTCATAGTTGTGCGCATTGATGGCATAATACTGGTCAAATACATACAGCACGGTATTGTCATCAGTTTTTAAGCGCAAAATCGCCTCTATCTGATTGTCACATTTATAGACCCCTTCAATAGTGACCCATTGCCCATACGGGCTATTGACACAAGGAAACGCATTAATCAAGCGTTTAGGTGAGCGATTGCTATCAATTTCAATCACTTGATTGATATGAATTGGCTGATTACCCGATAGTAAAATATGCGAAGACGTGGCGTTGGTAGTCTTTAGTGGGGTAGGCATGGTGGCAGTATCGATATGCGATTGCAACCAATTTGGGACGTCATCGGGAATATTGTTGGTAAAACATGACCAGTGATCTGCATGACCAACCACTTGATCACAGTTTAGACTAATCGTATTGGGGGCATTTGAAGAAGAGGGTTGGTGAGTATTGGTCATAAGACGTCCTTTAAGTAACAACAGGTTTATTAGTAACAACAGGCTTATGTTACAAACAAACTTAATAAACTAAACAGCTGTCACGATATTTATCAAGATTTTAATGATTACATTATCAGCTATCAATAGGCTAATATCAGCCTTCAAATCATCCCGATTAAATTAACGAGTATCATCTATTAACCTATCTGTTAATAATGGATTAACCCTTGATTAAGCAGGGATGAAATTTAATTCTGCTATGTTAATGGGGACATGCAGAATTTTTTCACCTTATTTTGCTTAAAACATCCACAATTTATTGCGCAGATATGTTTGATTCTGCGAATTTTTAGCAAAATTGCAAAAAAACTTTTGCCAAAATGGTAAAAAAGTGTGTCAGACTAACACGCTTTTAGCAGGCTTGAATAATAGTTTTGAACATAAGCTATTTCATTGCCTGCTTGTATCATCAAAATAGTGATAATTTTTAGGAATACTATGTTTCGACCGTTGGCTTTGTTTTTAGGATTACGGTATACCCGTGCTGAGCGAAGTAACCGATTTATTTCTTTTATTTCTTTGATTTCAATGGTGGGTTTGACGCTTGGCGTCGCTGTGCTCATTACGGTGTTATCGGTGATGAATGGCTTTGACCGCGAACTTAAGAGTCGTATTTTGGGCATGGTGCCGCAAGCCACCGTCACTGCCAGTGAAATTATCCCAAATTGGCAGACGCTAGCGCAAAACATTCAAAAAAACCCCAAAGTTGAAGCCGTTGCGCCTTTTATCCAATTACAGGGTATGCTCACCGCGAATGGACAAGTCGCAGGTATCATGGTGACAGGTATTGAGCCAAGCTATGAGAAAAAAGTCTCGATTATTCATCAGCATATGGAGAGTGGTAGTGTCGATAGTCTAAAAGCAGGTCAATTTGACATTGTGATTGGCAAGCAAATGGCGGATTCACTGGGGGTGAAACAAGGCGATATGGTCACCTTGGTGTTACCAGAAGCCTCGCCATCGCCTGCTGGCGTGATTCCGCGCTTTAAGCGTTTTACCGTCACTGGGGTGTATGACATTAGCCCTGAAGTCAACAATATTATGGCATTCATCCCGATGAATGATGCGGCTACGTTATTGCGTCTGCCTGCGGGGGCGCAAGGTATTCGCATGAAGCTAAAGGATTTGTTTGCCGCACCACAAGTGGCTCAGCAAGCAGCGAGCCTTGCACCCAATATGCTCATGCCTAGTGACTGGACATCGACGCATGGGAATTTATTTGGTGCCATCCAAATGGAAAAAGCCATGGTGGGGTTATTGCTGTTTTTGATTATTTTGGTTGCTGCATTTAACATCGTCTCATCCTTGGTGATGCTGGTGACTGATAAAAAGGCGGACATTGCGATTTTAAAAACCTTTGGTGCGTCGCCTAAGCTCATCACCCAAGTATTTATGGTGCAAGGATTGTTTATCGGGGTGATTGGTACCGTCGCGGGAACTATTTTGGGCGTGATTTTAGCGTTGACCGTGAGCGATGTGGTAGGCGGTATCAATAATTTATTTGGGTTACATTTATTTGATGCGTATTTTGTCAACTATTTACCTTCACAACTTGAATGGAAAGATGTAGCCATCATCGTGGCAGCCTCACTGGTAATAAGTTTTGTGGCAACCATTTATCCAGCACGCCGAGCAGCTAGCATTCAACCGGCTCAAACATTGCGTTATGAATAGGAGTGAGCCATGACGGCGATTTTAACAGGAAACAATATCACCAAGACCTATCAAGATGGTAAAACCATCACCAATGTGCTCAATCATTTGGATATCAGTATTAACAGTGGCGAGCGCATCGCCATTGTGGGCACTAGCGGGTCGGGTAAAAGTACCTTACTACATATCTTGGGTGGCTTAGATGTGCCGACCAGTGGGGAAGTTTGGTTACATGGGCAACGCATCAATGATTTGAATGAAACCCAGCGCGGTGAGCTTCGTAACCAGCATTTGGGCTTTATCTATCAGTTTCACCATTTGTTAGCGGAGTTTACTGCCATTGAAAATGTGGCAATGCCGCTATTGATGCGAAAAGCAGTGCCAATTGCAACGGCGCGTCAACAGTCTATTGAATTATTGGAAAAGGTAGGGCTGGGGCATCGGTTGACGCATCGCCCAGGCGAGCTGTCTGGCGGTGAACGTCAACGTGTGGCGATTGCTAGGGCGCTGGTGACAAAGCCTTCATTGATACTGGCAGATGAACCCACAGGGAATTTAGACTACGCCAATGCACAGGCGGTGTTTGAAATCCTCTCAGAGCTCCAAAAAGATTTTAATACGGCGCTATTGATGGTCACCCATGACCGGCAATTGGCACAGTTGGCGGATAAACAATTAGCCTTACAAAATGGC
This sequence comes from Moraxella sp. CTOTU48268, assembly GCF_032069585.1. Classification (NCBI taxonomy): domain Bacteria; kingdom Pseudomonadati; phylum Pseudomonadota; class Gammaproteobacteria; order Moraxellales; family Moraxellaceae; genus Moraxella; species Moraxella sp. CTOTU48268. The sequence goes on along the minus strand of NZ_DAMALV010000025.1, from coordinate 4,961 downwards.
ACGTGGGTGGCTTAATACTCATCGAGTAGCCAGCCGCTGATAAAAGCAAAGTATTCGCGAAACCACACATTTGGACGGATATACCAAGGAGTTTCAGACCCGACCACCTGTAAATTGGTATATCCTTGTCGTTTGCCAATAAGGCTTGCGCGCAAGGTGTGAAAATCACTGGTGACTGCGATTATCGGCTGATTTAAGGCAATCCCTTGCTGCGCTAAAATCTTTTTACTATTGACGAAATTAAGCTCGGTACTGGTGCTTTGTTCTTCAAGCGCAATATGCGCCAAGCTGATGCCATAGATGTCATGTAAATAATCCGCCATCGCTTTGGCTTCACTGACATCCTCACCCGCATCAAAACCACCACTGGTTATCACGAGTGCGTTTGCAAAACGCTTGATGACTTCAGATGCTTTATCCAAACGCAGTTTTACCGCATCGGTCGGCTTATTGTCTTTTGTTCCGCCACCTAAGACAATAATCGCTTGCGCTGCTTTAGGATGGTTATCGGTGTTAAAGTGCTGTTTTAAATAGCTGACAAAGATACAAAAACTTATCAACCAAACAAAAAATAATAGCCAAACCAGCTGCCATAGTTTTTTTAATGACGGCTGTGACGCCAAATAAAGTTGGATACGTTCCCAGTACACCGCATGGCCTAAAAAAATTAGCCCTATGCCCAATGGTACTAGGGTGCCAATATGAAAAACACGATTGGCCAGCAATAGCCCGCAGTCAACAACCAGTATCAATCCTGCAATCCCTAGACTGATTTGAATACTTTTTTTGCCGAACACTGAGGCATTGTCATTGCTGCTACTAAATTGAGTCAACATCGATTAATAATTTCCAAAAGTTGCTATTTGTTTTACTATATCGTTCATTCGATAATTGTAAGGGAAGTAGCGAGCTATCGCTATCTTTATCAAGGATGAAACATGATTTGGCTCATCACGGTTGCTAGTTTGTTGGGTTTTTTAGTGGTAAATACACTAGCAAATCAACCTTTGATGACAGGTTATGCGCTGACAAGTTATGAGCTAGCCAGTTATGATGCAAAAATTTGGCTGATGTTATCAGTGGCACTGTTGATAGCGCTGCTAATCAATGTAGGTTTATACCATGGCTGCAACCGTAAACAGCTAAAAAGAGCGTCGCCAAACCCTGCATTAGCCTACCGTTTTGTCTTACCGTTATTATCAAGCTTTATCTTTTTGCTGACGCTCATGTTGAGTGCCAGCTATGGTTTATATCAATACAAGCGGTATGAAAACGCGTTATTGCCATCACCATTGACACTAGATGCCATCGTTGAATCCCATCAGATCAGCGATACGGTGAGCCAAATGAGCCCATTATCAAATGATAATGTCCTGATTGGTAATGGTTTCATCAAACAAATCCTGCAAGTCCGCGTTGATAAGGACGGTGATGCTGATGCATCGTCAGCAACCCCTCAACCACCACTAACGGCACTGATTAGCGCTAACATCAAAGACAACCCTGATTGGGAAGCGACCTTGTCGCAGTTAAGACCTGGCATGCAGCTTAACGTAAAATTACAGCTTGAGCCCATTGCAAAGCCTAAGCCTACAATTTTACCCAGCAATGCCAAACCGCTCATGCTAGGATTTGATGAAGCGCAATGGTTGAGACAGCGGGGTGTGCAAGCAAAGGGAGTGATCATCGGTATTGAAAAATCGAGCCTACGGGAATTTAACCCATCCCATGTGAAAGACCGTATGGTTATTGCTATCGAACAATTGCGCTGGCAACTACGCCAAAAAATCCTCGCCAATTTGCATACAACCCTGCTGAAACAATCGACGTCTATAGTTAATTCTAAAAATACCGAAATCGCTCAATCCGCGTCTCAAAGTTCAAGTCAGAGTGCTATTCAGAGCGCTATCCAAAGCCATGCAATCTTATTGGGACTGTTAACGGGTGATAAAAGCCTGATGGATAGCAAACTTAAGAATCGCTATCAAGTAACGGGGATTAGCCATTTATTAGCAATTTCAGGCCCGCATGTGCTGATGCTCGCCGCTATAGTATCCATTTTTGTAGTATGGCTCGTTAAATGGCTTGCGCCGCAGTTGTTGGTCAAATTACCGAGTAGTTTGTTGGTGCTTTGGGTGAGTGTGGTGATGGCAGGGTTTTATGCGCTGCTGGTGGGTTTTGAAATACCTGCGAAGCGGACATTTTGGATGCTGTTAGTGCTTACGCTGTCGAAACAGTTATTGGTTAATTTTTCTGCTTATCGGCTGTTGGCTTGGGTTGCGTTAGGCATGATTTGGCTAGAACCGACAGCAGTCGGGCAAGCAGGGTTTTGGTTGTCCTTCGTGGCGGTGGTTTTACTGTTGAAATTTAGCGAGACAATAGGGACAGTTAGCGCCATTGAAATTAAGGATGTTAGGCAGTTACTAGCGCCTACTGCACGCAGCGACGTGCTGAGTAGTTTTGTTAAAATTATAAGCCATCAATTCAAGGCGTTATTAAAACTGCAAATTTGGCTATTTATTTGGATGCTGCCCATCGTGGTGTGGTTTTTTGGCAAAGTATCAGTCATTGGCATTTTGGTAAACTTGCTAGCCGTACCATTTTTAGGCTTAGTGATTGTACCCTTGGATATGTTGGCAGGCGTCGTTAGTTGGCTACCTGGGATAGGGGATTGGCTGAGCCAAATCATTTGGTCGATGCTAACAACCCTGCTCAATGTATTTCACTTTTTGCTTAACCAACTTATCGACACAGGTGTTGCCAAACAATCATTTTTTGCCTTATCACAAACGCAGCTTGTCCTGTGTTTGTTAATTGCGTTACTGGGGTGGTTAAAAGGCTTGTTGCCTAGAATGCTGATGTTACCACTGGCTATCCTATTGATATTATTGCCACTGCAGCAGCGCAGCTTAAATAACAACAAACCGACTCTGGCAGTTGGTGATAACCCTAAACTGGTAATCAGTTTATTGAAGAAAGGCGATGATAGCTGGCTGATTTTGTCCGACAATCAAGTGAAAGCCGCTCAGGCGGATAAACCCAATTTTTTGAAAACTAAACAAGCTATCCGTAATGTTGCAGTTGATGAAGAAATCAGTTCGCTGTTGAACCGTGATATTTATCCGCTGTTGGCAAATCAGCAGGTTCATCGATTAACTGGCGTGGTTAGTCAAACGCCCAGTGTCCGCGTCAATGAGTTGGTGCAACAACTGGCAACCCATGTACCTGTTAAAGCCTACTGGCTAGCAGGGTATGATGCCGAACATAGCAGGCTCGATGTGACAGATAAGGCTGTATCTATAAGTTTTCGTGCGATTACACCCCGCAGTTGCCAAACCGCCCAACATTGGAAACAAGATGGCTTGGAAATCACAGCGGTGTCGGGATGGCAGTTGGATTTAGCCTTAACCAACGAGCAAAAGCTAGCGACCCAAACCTGTTATATTCACATCCATTTCAAGCCACCAACCAGCAAACCCTACGATGTGCTGATGTTGGCAGGTAATAGTGATATCCCCATGCAAATGACTGAAAAATTATGCACGGTGTCGGCGACGCATTTACTCATTCAGCCCCATAATTTATCCATTGAATCATCGTGGCTAGCATTGACAAAACCTTCCTTGCTGCATGTGGTCACAGGTGCGTATAAGTCGCAAAAACTGGGCGAAGATAGCCAATTATCGCTGACTAGTTGGTCAGTGGATAAGCCTGCCGACCACCCGTTTGAAGCCCTGTATGCCGATCAAGTGGGCGCGGTAATGTACACGCTCACCCTAGATGATACTGACTGATAATTGACGATTTGGCTACAAGGCAGTGATTGTAATTTTGACCGCTTCCCCCTATCATGGGCGATAAATTAGATATTGCAAAGGAACTTTTATGTCAGATAATTGGCCACCCGATCCCAACCAACCCTCACAATCAAAGCCACCTGTTCAACCAAACCATGCACAAAACTTGCCACCCAATCCGCCATACGCAGGCAAAGAATGGCAATTGCTAAAAAAAACCCTCATGGCAAGCCTTGTGGAGCAGCGCCGTGCAAGACGCTGGAGTATTTTCTTTAAGCTCATCACCTTGGGCTATGTGCTGCTGTTTGGCGCGGTAGTGGCAAAAGGCTGTAGTGGCTCTGCCAAAAGTGGCATGAGTGATATCGATATGAGCAACCCGCATTTAGCCGTCGTCGATGTCAAAGGCGTCATCAGCAGCGACAATGAAGCCAATAGTCAAGCGGTGGGCGAGGCATTGACGGAAGCGTTTAACAACGACCAAGCGCAAGCGGTAGCATTACGCATCAACTCACCGGGTGGCTCACCTGTGCAATCTGATGAAATCTGGCAAACCATGACCGAATTGAGGAAAGCCCATCCTAACAAAAAACTGTATGCCGTTATCGAAGATATGGGTGCTTCAGGCGCGTATTATATCGCATCTGCGGCTGATGAAATTTGGGTCAATCCCTCAAGCTTGGTCGGCTCAATCGGCGTGATTATGCCAAGCTACAATGTCCAAGGTTTGATGGATAAATTTGGCGTTAAAGATGGCACCATGACAGCCGGTGCGCACAAAGATATTTTAAGCATGAGCCGCCCGCTCTCCGAGTTTGAGCGCCAGCATGTACAAGGTGTGCTGGATAACACCCACGCCCATTTTATCAATGCTGTCAAACAAGGTCGCGGCAATCGCCTCAAAAATCCCGATGCCAATCAGCTTTTTTCCGGATTGTTTTGGAGTGGCGAGCAAGCGATTAATCTAGGCTTGGCGGATAAAAAAGGCGGCATCAGCACCCTTGAGTCTCAGCTAAAACTAGACAATGTCGTGGAATATAACCCAGAAGACCCGGTGAAAAAAGTGTTCGGTAAATTTGCCAGCCAAATCGGCTATGGGTTTGGCGAAACGGTCTCCAAAGGCTTTGCCAGCCAATTAACTCAAGCGGCTGCAAATGACAAAGGGAT
>NZ_DAMALV010000024.1:0-36041 GCF_032069585.1 Moraxella sp. CTOTU48268 | reverse complement strand
ATGTACGACGCTAAGCCTTGACTGGTGTCGGATAAACCAACACCACCTGATTCCCAAGATTCGGTGAGCGGATAAGCTCTACTACGTGGCGTCAGTAGACTATCATTATCCGTTGACTCAACGGTTGCGAGGTCAGTGGCTTGCGGCAACATTACAACGCACCCTCGTAACGACTCCATGAGACTTCAACAGGGATGGCTAGCGTTTGGGTGTTGTTTTTTACAATAGGGCTATCATCTGCTACAGCGCCAAGACGGATTTGATAAACGCCCATTGTTGTCGCTAATGTTAAGGTTCGGATAGACTTATTTTCTTGGTCTGTAGTTAAAACTTTACTATTTACCCTTTTATAACTGCCACTTACATAAGATGCTAAGCCATCTAAAGTATAGTTACTCCCAGAACCAGATGGTATTGATGTAATATTTGCCAGGTCTCCTGTATTAAAAGTGCAATAACGACTGGTGGGCGGACCGAGTACAAATCCTACATTTTTATATGCCGTCATATCTGTTACATAAGCTAGTCTTAGTTTCCAATTATAAGCGACACTACCACCGACCCCATCTAAAAGATTTAAAGTGCCAGTTTTATCTGTGGTATCGTAAACCGCCCATAATTTGTAATAGATATCAAGTTGTTCACCGCTTAATACCGTGATAGTCGTTGGGTTACCATTACTGTCTTTAATTAATGCACGAGTACAAAGAAAATAAGTAGTCGCATTACTATAAATAGACGCCAAACCTAATTCGCTAACATTGACATTATTTAGTCCCGTAAAGGAGTACTTACGCACTCTATTTGTTTTGTATAGACTACCGTCTCGTGCCGCATCATAGTCATATTTAGTTGAAACATCAGAACCATTTATACCTGCTAAAGCCGTATCTAACTTATTTTGCGTATAGATTGGTTGACTATTACCACTCCCAATGATGCAATACGCCATCATGTCTGAACCATTACCACCACCAAAAAAATCCAAGCCTTGATTTAAAATCAGATTTTTTTGATAACCTGTGTCAATCTTTGTACTACCATCGGCTCGTTTCACCACACAGCGAAATTCACCTGCCATACCCATATTTGCTTGCATAATAATTCCTTAAACTGTTTTTAATGTGATATCTAGTGGCTTAACTGTTGGTTGATACGCATCACCATCGACACTGTTACTAACCACCACGCGTTTTAACGTGATATCCAGTGGCTTAACCGTCGGCTGATACGCATCACCATCGATACTTGCCTTGCTTACGATTGATTTAAGCGTGATATCCAATGGCTTAATTGTCGGCTGATAAGCGTCTTTATCGTCAATCTGCTTACTTAGCACAATATCGCGCAGTGTGATATCTAACGGCTTAACTGTCGGCTGATAAGCGTCTTCACCATAGCCACGTTTTAAGATATCCTGAAGCGTGATGTCTAGCGGCTTAACCGTTGGTTGATACGCATCCTCTTTTTCAATCAATGTAGGATATGGACGGCTGGCATAGACAACACGCTTACCAGCTGCTACTTTCCCAGCGGCTTACCCCACTGATTTTCAATCAAATGCAACTCACGGTCGCCAAAGGTATCGCGATATGCCGCAATCTCTGCTTTATCCGTGATTAACGTGCCGTCATCTTTGCGTGGCGACGCGTAGACAAAAGCTCGACGGCGCTTGGCAATACTGACCAACTTGCGCACCACAGCAGGGGTATCAATCTCAGGTGCACCTAGGATTTTTGGTATTACCCCTAAACGTGATTGACAAGCGAGCAGCTCATCTAACACATCGACGTTATCAGCATTGCTCACACGCATGACAACCACGGTTGGGTTGGTGATATCACGGATGGTCTGCAATGATGTTTTGAGAGTGCCTTGGGTGCCTGCTTTATCAATATTGTCTTTAGTGATACCTGTTAGTAATACTGGGGTATCGGCTGGGTACATGGTTGCATCGGCATCGGTCGACGTGGCGATTAAACCGATGACGCTGATGTTGGCATTGCGCATGGGTAAGATACCCTGCGTGAGTTCTTGGGCGGTGATGCCGTGGTGAGGGTTTGCCATGATTATTTCCTTGTATTGTTAAGCGGTGCGAAGCCAATAGCCTGTAACGATAGAGGGTTGAATGTTGTTGTGAGGCACATCAGCACCCAAGGTCTCGGTCTTCAAATTTGCTGCTGCACTACTGGTGCTTTCAGTCGCGGGTCTGCCAGTACCACCAATGCCACCAGTCACAAAATTGATATTAAAATTATGACTCGGCATCTCTTCAATCTTGAGTTTGTGGGTGTTTTCACCAAACGTGTTGCCCATTGTTTTGTATTCGGCGATATCACTAGTATTATCGCTAAAACCGACAGGTGCGCGACCTTCTGCATAGCGCACCCATGTACCATAACCGTGATGGGCTTTTACTGCGGCAGGGTCAGCATGGTCGATGGTTGTCATGTAGATATCACCGACTTTGTAAGCTTCTGATTTTTTGTTTTCAAATTGCTGTCTAAGCCAAAGCAAACTTTCAGCAAGCTGCTTGGTCGCTAAATTGGCATTGCCCTCCGCTCCACCTGTGATCGGCTCGGATGTTTCAACTTGATTAATCGTGTCATGCCATTGGGCGGTCAACATTAAATTACTCATAAATCTGTCCTTTATTGGTACTGTGCAGAGCCGTCATAGCTGTATTTTCCATCGTATTTAACAGGGGGTTTCGTGCCATCAACACGCACCCATAGATATTCGGTATAACCTCGGTATTGGTCTGGCGTCGTACTATCAGCTATCACATCACCGTTTTTACCCACATAGCGGTTAGGTCGATTGATTTGTGAATCGTTGTCTTTGATAGCTAATAACTCGACACCCTCAAGGCGTTGCCAAAAAGTCTCATAGCCGAATATCAAGTCGAATTTTGGTTTTGGGTTTTCATTAACCGATGACCAATATGGATAACCGATCGGAAACAACACTTCTAAAAAGCCCGCAAATTGTGGTTTGCTGACAAAATTGGCATTGACCCACGACTGTGTGGCTGTGATAGCGTTGGTATCAACGACAATGGATACGCTCGGATTCTCAACCTGTACCACCGCTTTGAGTCGATAATCAACCGCGGCAGTGCTGGTAGCGTCTGGTTTTTGTACCTCTGGTAGACTGCCAACCCACACCAATACGCCATCACTATCAATCAATCCAAACTCACGAATGGTAAAACCACCCACGTCGACAGGGACGACACACACAATCTCGTACTTGTTTGGCGCGACAAGATTGACAGACTCGACCTTGCCTTGGTAACGCTTGGCGACCAAGGTTTGCTTGTCAAGGCGTGTGCTGAAGTCGACGTTAACGCCTTGTCCCACTGCAAAGTCAGTAATATGCAAGGGTGTCCCACCTGCATTACTGGCGGCAGCGATTTTGGCGGCGCCAGCGTTCGTTAAGAGTAATTGATAGCTCATAGTCTTATTAAGTCAGTTGATTACACAGTCGGTAAGTCTAGGCCACGGTCACTGAGCACGTATTGACCATTGATAAGTCGTAGTTCTAAGTGACGTTTTTCGTCAGCTTTAATGGTTAGTGGATAACTTGCGATAAAATAATTGGCTTTGTCAGCATTGGCTTTGGCAATATCAACAATCGGTTGTTTGGCGATATGGATGTTGAGTGTAAGCTCTTCGCCACCGGTGTTATCGACCGCGAACACCATGCTATCTTGATGGGTGCGTAATAGCCCGTCATTGACGACCAGCTCGGCATTGCCTGAATGCCCTGTGCCGTCGATATTGACTAGATTTGGAATTGTGGTTTGTCCGTCTTCTTTGAATTCGATTGGATAAAAAGGCATAGCGACAGCAAGTGCAATGGCTAAAATAACGCCTTGGGGTTGACATAAGTTTGACATCATAAAGTCCTTTAGTTAGGTGGAAACAGTAAGTTCAACGCCGACCACGGGGACGGCATAGGCAGCAATAACAGCGGGTAAGGTGTAACCTAGATAAACGTCGTAGTGAGCGGATAAGCGTTTGATCGCGTCTATCATGGCTCGTATCTGTAAAATATTGTCAGCGATAATACCGGTCGTTGGGTGTACCTCGACGCTAAAGGTACCAGGCGCGCCACGTGGTGATTTTTGAAACCACTCAATGATGCTAGCGTCATAATTCATGGCTGCCAGTGAGCGTTTGACTGCGCTAAGCGTTCCTTTACGCTCATGCACCCAAAGACTGTCACGGATGACTTGGCGTTTGGTCTCGGCTGTCCAGTTGTCGTTCCATTCGTCCACGCTCCATGCATAGGCAAGATAAGGCAACAAACTATCGGGAGCGGTGTCTACGTCCCAGATGGTTTCAAACGGTACTGGTATTGGCTCAAGCTTGGCGGTTGCTCCTGCTAGAGCGTGCTCCAGTGGACGGCTATTGGCGGGGAGTAGCGATTGGTAGCGGTCGTTGATAGCCATTGGTGGCTGGGTAGGGGCGGCGTTATAAATCATGTACCCTCCGATTTGGCAATGATGTTATAGCCTGTGCAATGAGCCACTTCGCCAATGGCGGTCATGACATCGGTTTTTGGTTCGTTGAGTTCAATGCGACTAACACCCATCACGTCTAAAGCCCCAATGATACGGCTGGTCGCCACGCGCGCGTTTGGTTTAAAATTGTCTGTCAAATATTGGCGTAATGCTGTCATGCCTTGGCTCAAAATCAACTGTGGGCTAATCCCGTTTTTGACATAGACGACAGCATCGATACGGTAGGCTTTGGCGGTAGCAGAGTTGACACGCACTAAGTCAGTAAGTGGTCGTACATCATCGGCGACAAGCGCGTTATATACATCAGTCACCGCTTGGGCTGACACGCCTACAGTCTTGTTTGTTTGCACAAGTACGTCGCCATCAATTTGCCCAGCCAAATAAACATCCACTTCAGTAGGAGCAGGGCTATAGACGGTCACACTGTGCACTTCGGCACTGGCTGACAAGGCATGGAATTCATAACTGCCCGCAGAACCTGCCATTGTCATCGCTTCAACTGATAGGGCTAGGCGGTAGCGGTAGTCGTCATCGGTTTCATAAATCGCAGTTTTTGGCGGAGTGGCGGTTTTGTCCTCGGCTTGTAGTAATTTGCGCTCGAGGCGGTAATAAGTAACACCAATGTGGTCAAGGTCTGACCCTGTGGCAAATGCCAACATCAAGCTACGAGCTTTGCGATTAATTTCGCTAATCTTTAACACATAGCGGTATGCCAATACTTCAATGACTTTGTTAATCGGCTCGGATTCAAGGCTTAATGCGGTTTGAATAGGGTGGTCATCGGCAAACTTAGCAGACAGCTCGGCACGGATACGGGTGACTTCAAGCTCAAAGTCTATGGGCTCTAGCACGTTTGGCAAGGGCAATCCTGCTAGGTTGATGGCATTGTAAACGCTCATGATGCCCCCCGTGCCAGTGTCAAAGTGGTAGGCAGTTTGGTATTGTCGCTACGGCGCAAATCTAGTAATACGTTAACGCCTGTGTTGCCTGTGTCATTGGTAGCGTCCGCATTCATGGATAATTGGACTTGACGTACTTTGACCCGTGGTTCCCATTTGATAATCGCGGTGGCAATGGCTGCCATCATTTTTAGTTTGGTAGCTGGGTTCACTGGCTGGTCAATTAAAAACGGAATCAAACTGCCATACTCACGGCGCAGCAAACGGCTGCCAATCGGGGTCATTAACAAATCGTAGATGGATTGTTTTAGATGGTCGTCAGGTGATAATAGTGCGCCCGTGGTACGGCTCATGCCCATGGCAAAATTGATATCCATCATTGCGGTGCTCCTGTGGTAGAGTTACCGCCCATGACTTTGCCGTGCAAGTGTTTTATAAGACTGATGACGCCAGCAACGATATCTTTTTTAGCATGGATGGATTCATCAACTTCCAAATTTCCTGTCATCGTAACAGTTGGCGTATCAAGCGTGATACTACCTTCAGAAATGATGGTGATATTGGTAATTTTGAGAGTAAGGTTGCTATCGTCTGTTTTGACACTGAGATAATCCTGGTCATTAAATTGGACGCGAATTTCATTTTCATCTGTACTTGGGCTTGGGTGTAGATTGCTGTAAAGCGATAAGACAGGGATAGCGTTGGCAAGCTCACCACTTGGACTGACTAACAAAAATTGTTCACCAACTGATGGGCAACGCCATACACGTACTTGTCCAGCCGCCAAGGCGGGTATAGGCAGCCAGTCGGTTTGGTTATCGCCGACGTCTAGGCGCATGGTTTGATCGTCTGGGTTGACGTCAAACACAGTGCCAATGGTGGCAATGTTATGTAAGCGGCGTTGTTGTTCGGATAAAATTTGCGCAGTCATGGCTCAATACCTAAGGATTGGGTAAAGTGTGGCATGAGTGAGCAATGGGTAAAATAAGCAAAAGACCGCAATCAATAATTGCGGTCTTTTTATGGTTAGGGATAATTAGGCGATTTTAAAATCTTGGTAGGTGATTTTGTTTAGGCGGTCAAGGTTATCATCATGCGTACCGATAATAAGCTGTTTTAGGCGGTCGGCTTTTTCGTCGTTGCTCATGGCTTGGGTTGCCATATAAAACAAAATGTCGTGGGTAGAAATAATTAGGTTTGATAGGCTCTGTGGTAGTCGGCTGTGGTTGTCTACAAGGGTAACATTTGAGCCGTCAATGTAAATGGTATATTGGCTAGATTTTAAAGTTTTCATCGTGGTTTTCCTTTTTTTTAGGGCTTGCGATTTCAGGCGGTTGCCGTTGGGTGTAGCGACAGTATCACTCTGGTGGCAAAGGATAGCCAGTCTTGTTTGCATAAAAAACGTGTCCACTGCGACACGTTTTTATTGGTTAAAAAAAGATTAGAAACGATAAATCATATTATCTTCATAAGCTCGTTCATGATTGACATGAGCCTGAATGGTGACACGCTCAAAACCGCCCAGCTTTTGCCAATCGTCATTATTTAGTTGTTTGAGATAATCCAAATAATCCATTAGCTCGGACTTGGTCGAACTAAAGAAAATATAGGGTGGACGGGTCAAACTCATCAAATATAGAAAATCGACCATCGCAAAATATTTTTCTTGGTTATATGCCCCTTGCCCTGTGTAAAGATAAGGTGGGTCTAGCAAAAATAGGGTTTTTGGCTGGTCTTTATATCTGGCCATTAGCGTTGTATAGGATTCTGTCGTGACAACCAATCCATCCAAATAGCCAGTTGCTTGCTCATAGGGGCTACGGCGTACGGTGTTATAAAAAGTGTTGCTATATAATTCATCAAGTGTGCGGACTTGCTTCCCACTAAACAATAACCAGTTTGCTACGCTATGCACATCAATAAATCCATCAAAGGATTTTATGATACCAATAACCACTTCTTTGTCATTTTGCGATAATGCTTTTTGCCGTGGCAAATGTTCAATGGCACTATAAATTTGTTGGCGTAGTCGCTCGGTATCCTCGATATAATTAAGGCGGTCAACATAGCCATCAAAATCGTTGTAAACTACAGTGGCTTTTGGTAGTAAATGCTTGGCGTTATGAGCGAGTAAACCACTGCCACCGAACACATCTACCACTGTCCAGCCCTCACCATCACCAATAATATTGGCGTTAATAACATGGCGAAATGCTTTGATAAAATTACGTTTTTGCCCAATAAATGATAGCGGGGCTTTACTATAGGGAATTTTTGTCATGACTGCGTCCTTTGGGTTGATTAAGGCGTTCTGGACGCTCATGGTTTGGACGCTCGATGGCATTCTTGAAAGTATTTAAAGTCTTGCATCGTGGACATTTAACGGCGACCACTGCCTCACCAGTCATGCGAAAAAGTAATTTTTCGCAGACATTGCAACGATAATCTTGCATATTTTCCTTCAGTTAAGATTCATAAAAAAATTCTCAAATTCTTCGATGATAAGCTGCTCATCCTCGCTACTAAGTCCAACCGTTTCACGTACTGCATACTGGACAGGGCGGACGGTCGGGGACGGTCTGGCGACTTGTCCGTATTGATGCACTGCCATAATCTGTGCCAATCGCCCTGCAAAACCAATCTCAGCATGATGCGCGCTGTAAGCGGTTTTCAACATACGACTAGCACGGGTAAACATTGCTCCCGTCTTGACACGTTTGCTACGAAACTTACGCCCCTTGGCTTTTCTTGGGATAAAACCTGCACCGCTTGGGTCGACTTGAGAGCGGATACGCTGCGACCATTGTTGTTTTAGTCGGGTGGTAATGCGACGCATTAACGCTTGTTTTTGACCGTCGTCGAGCTGTGTGTCAATCCGCTGTAACCAGTCGGTCAGTCCGCTAAAATCACTCATCCAAAATTACTCATCAATGAAATCGCCTGCCAAAATACTACTGCTAATAAACGTCCCTGCTTCATCCGACCACACCAGCTCAGGACAAACGGCTACCGCATCGATGGCAATAAAAGTGAGCTTGTCGTTTAGACTAATATCAATCTGCAAGTCGTAAGACTCCAGGTCGATGACATCGCAATCAAAACTTAGATCGGGAACACTGCGACCACGGGCGTCAAACCACTGACGGATAAATGCCAACACGGCAAATGGCTCGGCAAGTTTGCAATCAGTAAAAATAAAGCGGGCAATATAACTGACCGTTTGCGTTTCTGGCGGCAGATTGCCGTTGACGAGCTGTAAAAAGGTCTTGTCGGCGGTAATCGGCTTAAACTGTGCCAGCAGGTCGTTTTTAAGATCGATTAGGTATTTCATGCGTTAAATTGTTTAAAAGCGGCGGCAAGTTTGCCATGATAATTATTGGCTCTGTAGTTTTCGCCATTGTACCGATAGGCAAACGCTGACCAATCTTTGTTTTTTAGGGCATCAATAAGTTTATTTTGGCGGATAAATCGGCACATGGTGTCAAGTTGCGCGCCTTCATCTTTGTATTGGGCGTTGATAAACGCTTGTAGCGTTGGGTATCCCAAGTCTTTCCAATTCAAGCCCATCACTTGTCCCAATCCCCAGCTGGCAGACTCAAGGGCAGATTCACGGTGGTATTGACTGGCGGCTGTCAAGCGTTGGTGTTGATAGATACCTTCAGCACCGTAGGACTTTGGTTTCCATTTTGGATAGCAAAGGTCTGGACGTTCTCGTATCACTTTTGCACGGATATCAAGCAAGCCTTTTTTGGTGAGCCGCTTATAAAAAATATGTGGCTCAAATAAAATCACAGGTTCACCCGTGGACAAAAAACCTTCGCCTTTGGATTCGACTTCATGCACAGCACGCATGGCGGCTAAGGGCACGCCAAGACTATCGGCACAGGCTTTGATTTGGGCTAGGGTTATTTTTTTGTGGGCAGGTGTGCTCATTGGCTATCCTTAAAGATGTGATTGATACGGTCATTAAATCGCTGGCGACGATGATTTTTACGTTCGCAGTGCAGTAAAAACCACAAAAATGCTAATGCCATGGTCAAGGTGGCAAAGCCAGAGCGAATCAAAATCAGGCTCAATGACATCGTAAACCCTGCATGCATAGCGTCATATGCCATATAGACAACTGCAACCAGACTATGGAGCAACAAACATCGCAGTGCCCACCAAAGGATGTCATCATAGCGGCGTGTCAGCCATAAAAACGCTGTTAAAATCGTCATACTAAGTAGCATTAAGCCGACGTGTAATAGGTAAATCATTTATCCACCCCCATAAATTTGGCAAGCCAATCGGGCAAAATGGCTTTGATACGATCAGAATTGGCAACCGCGATTAATAGACGCAAAATAAAATATCCACCGACAGCCCACAAAAAGCTAACGAACAAAACCACGTCTTCGCTAGAATTGTTACGACCCATGAGCTCAAGACTGCCACGGGTAAAGAACAATCCTGCTCCCAAACCTAAGAGCACGTGTCCTACGCTAGTGGCAGATGGGGGGAATTTTTTATCTTCGCCGAATGCAAGGTAACCACCAATCGCACCGATAATCGTTGCTACTAGCATAGCGTTGGTAATGGTAGAAATAGGTAATAGCTGGTTAGAATAGGCAAAGACGGGATTAATCGTGGCAAGCAGCCAAAGAAAAGCAACAATACTCCATCCAAGCATACAGCCAATGATGTCGAAAATTAGGCTAGATTTTTTTAACATATCAATCCCAAAGTTTTAACCGTTGCTGAACGTTGGCGACGGTTGTCGTAAAAGGTAAAATCACGGTACTCCGCATAGGTAAAATAGCGAGCGGGGTAAATTGTGGGTTTAATTCAACGATTTTTGGTAAGTATGCGTTTGACTGATTACCAAAAAAGCGATAAGCAATAGCGTCGAGCGTGTCAAATTGTTGTGATGCTGTGGTGCGTTGTATTGTCATAACAACCTCACACGGTTACGGCTTTTGCCGGTCAAGTCAGCAATCGCATGGTTGACGATACGGCGCAGGGAGTCAGACTTTAGATGCTCATTATTGCCGCGAGTGATGCCTTGGCCTACGGTGTCAAAGTCCATGTAGTTATCAGCCATGAGTGCGGCGGCTTCGTTGAGAACCGCGCGCTTGTAGGCTCGTTGCCACTTAGTATGAGTAATGAGCTGATCGACGGATAAAAAACCCTTTGCCCATGTTGGCAAATGCTGCTTCAGGGCATCGGGTGGAGGCAAGCGGTGGTGATGGCTAATGAGACCAGGAGCAGACTCCCAGACACACGTACCGCAGCCGCTGACAAACCCAAATTTATCGTTATCAAGGTACGGCAGCTGCTCATTGATAAGGTCGTATGCGTCACTGATATAGCCTGCGATACGCTCATTACCCATGGTCTTATCAATCCGCATAAGCGTGACCAAATCTTCAGTCGTAAAAGACGGAAGCCCTTCGATGGGGTTTGGTACTAATCTTTTGTCGATTTGCTGATTGATAAGCATGGGTTATCCAAAATAAAAAGGCGGTAGTTATTAAAAAGGTGCTGGTAAAAGTTAATTTACTTTTCAGACAAATTTAATAAGCCGCCTTACCCGTGGTGGGGTCTGTTAGCCTTGAGCGGCTTTAAGTTTTGATAAATCGGTTTTGCAACCAACATCAGGGTAAATTGCAATTGCTTTTTCATAAGCAGCAATGGCGTCCGTTGGCTTGTCGGCTTTTAACGCATCACCATAAGCTCGATACAATTTGGCACGTACAGGGTCTGGCATATCGTGGTCGTTGGTGACTTCGATTGCTTTTGCCAGAATGTCAGTGTGTTCGCTTGGGTTATCCGCTTTTTTGGTCACTTCAGATGCCAATTGCTCGGCATACACGGTCGCAACGTCACGGGTAAATGGTTCTGGCATAGCCATGTCGTTGAGTAGCGCAAACTCTGCAATGCGGGTAGCGATATCAAATTCATGGGTATCAAGCGCCCAGACCATCAATTGAACTAACATATCGTTTTGACCGCTAATCCCCGCGGCTAATGTGCCTTCAATCCAAGGTAAGTAAAAGGGTAAAAAGTCAGCCTTTAACTCGTTCTTTTTGGCTTGTGATTGGATGCCTTGTAGCGACTGCCAGTCATTAAAAAACTTGAGTTCAATAGGGCTTCCTGCATCGGGGTTGTCGTCATCGTCGGTGTACTCAGCGTCTTGCACGGGGGCGGTTTGACGGGTCATGGTATTGCCCAATGGGCGGTTTAACTGACGACCGCGGGCAGATAGTCGGGGGTCGGCATTGGCTTGACGTGCCGCTTTTTCGGCACGTACACGTTCAAAATGGTCTCGTAAGCTGCTCATCAATATCCCCTTTATGCTTCGATAACAAGGTTTTCGATGAACGCACATTTGTCATAGTCTTCGACGACAAAGCTCTCATTCACTGATTGATAGTCAGAGGTGCGGTTCCACTCCGGCTCATCTTTGATAAAACGACGCATACTGCCACGTTGTTGATAGATAGACAGATTGTCGTAGCTGGTAATTAGTAAGCCATTAGCTGGGAAATACGCAGGGGTATCGACTGGCAACGTACCAAGCTGTTTTTTCTGATATAAGGCATTGGCAGCCGCCTGCTCGGTTGGGGCTAAGGTTTGATTGATAAGGTTTTGGTATTTATCTGTGACCAGACCGCGAGAGGTAAGGACAACCAAGTCGCTATTGTCGCGGAACTGTTCGGCGATTAGGTCATTGACTGCCATTTCGACCAGCGCATCAAGGTTTTTAAACTCTTTGCTTGCGCCAATTACCAGTTCATCAATATGACGCTCGGGGGCAAAGGCACGGATTTTTTCTAACCAACCGACGTTGACGTCTTGTAGTTTTGGATACAAGGTCTTGTTGGTGGTCTTTGCGCGGTGAGTACCGTTAAAGCCAATCATTTGCTTGTCTTGGGCGACCAGCTTAATGGCTAGGTTTTGCAGGCGTTTTTGGAAATCTGGGAAAGTACCCCATTGGTCGATGACTGCCCATAGGTAGGCGACGTCGTAGTCTGTTTGAGTACAGACGTAATCATCGATATGCTCAAGATTGCCAATCGGCGTCGGACGACGGGGCTGGATGCGGGTGTCGGTATTGCTGGCGACACGTTGGTCACTGCCTAACCCAAGTTTTTCACCTGTCGCTTGTTGCACAGTGACTATGTTGATACGTTTTAAAAAGTCTGTGATCTCTTGGTAACGCTCAATCAAGGTTTGCTGACGAGCAGGTTGCACTTCAATGGTGGTGGCAAAGTTTTCGGCACCGTTGATGGTAGCGATTTGTTGGGTGTATTGCTGTAAGGCGATACGAGTGGCAGCAGATAAAGCGTAACTTCCCATGGGTTTTCCTTGTGTGATTTTAAGGGTGATAAAATTTGGTTAGCAGTCGGCGAGGGCATGACTGACACCTGCAGGCGGTGTGGTCGTCATCGGTACAGGCTCGGTGGACAGCTTGGTTTGTAAGCTGGCAAAACTCTGGTTAAGCTGGTTCACCGTGGCGGTTAATTGGGTGACACTTTCAGCGATTTGGGCAGTGGTAGCCGCGTTAGATTCGGCTTTTTCATTTAGGGTATTAAACCCTTGTAATACCATGTCCTGCTCATCTTTAGTCATGCCTGATGATTTGCTGGTAAACATATTTGCCATTTTTTGTAAAAAGCCATCTTCTGCTTTGTGTTGTTGTGGCTGAGCTGGTGGCTGTGGCGTTTGAGTGGGCACGGGTGCTTGTTCGATTGGGGCTTGACCTTCGGTAGGAGCGGTGGTTGGTGTTTGGGTTTGGTTGGGTTGGGTAGTCATAAGGGTGAGTTCCTGATGTTCAGAAAAAAGGGTGTTATTTGCGGTATTGTTAAATTTAAGCGGTTCTGTGCCACGACTTGCAGGAATGTCGGTCACTGCCAAACCAACTAAGTAAGCTCGGCCTGTTGCGGTAAATTTTGGGTAGAACTCAATGGAAGTAAAAAGTTTCTGGCCTTGTTTATTGGCTTCAACCAATTGTGGTAATGCGGACAAAGTGGCGTATAAGCCCATTAATTGCACGTCTTTACCATCAACTTGATAAGTATCTAACTGTGCATCACAGGCAATCACATCGCCCAATGCAGGAATGGCTGCATTACCTAAAAAATTCCACCCACCCGTGTGCTCAACATTGATGCGAGCAGTATATTCAACGGGATCATAGTCTTTTGCCATATCGATAATTTGTTGGCGAGTAATTTCTCTGCCATCAACAGTGACGCCTTCACGGGCGACACGAAAACGTTTAATTGTGCGTTGACCTGCTAAATCTGGCATAGGCATTCCAATAGATTAATCGGCGAAAATGTATCGGCTTATAAATTTGGTTAAGTAGCCCTTAGTTTGTTGGCTGTATAGGTTGTAAGCAATATTTAAAAGACCGCAATCAGCACTTGCGGTCTTTTGCTGTGTGGTGCAGGGGCTGACTGTCTATAAGCTATGCGTATGACTGATACCACCGCCAATTCGACTCAAAATCAATCGCTAACTCAAAAACGTGAACAAGCAAGGCTACTTTACGCCCAAGGACTAGGCGTGACCCAAATCGCCCGTCAGCTCGATGAAAAGCGGGCAACGGTTGCCAGTTGGAAAAAAAGGGATGGGTGGGTACGTGCGGACATTTTTACCGACGTCAATCTAGCCATGAAGGCGCGTTTGTTGTCGTTGATTGGAATGGATAAGAAGGGAAACGGGGAATATAAAGAAATTGATGAGCTCATGCGACAGCTTGAGCGAATCGCCAAAATCCAAAATTATAACGATAGTGGTAATGGCGGTGATTTAAATCCAAAGCTGCGTGAACGTTACAAGTCAGACCGTAAAGAAAAGGTCAAAAATTTATTTACCGAAGAAGAAATTGTGGCGTTAGAGGACGCCTATAAAATTATGTTGTATCCATTTCAGCAGGAATGGATAGATATTCTTGATGGTAAAAAGGTTAATGGCAAAAAGAAATACGCACCCGCGCGTATTTTTATGATGCTGAAAAGCCGACAGATTGGGGCGACGTATGTCATTGCAATTTGGGCGCTCATCAATGCCTTAAGAACCAAGAAAAATAAAATCTTTTTATCGGCGTCGAAAGCCCAAGCCTACCAATTTATTGAATACATCAAAAACTTTATCTTTGAAGTACTTGGGAGACAAATTGGTGGCGACCCGATTGTTATCTCATTCGAGGATAATACCCAAGTTAATTTTTATTACATGGGGACCAATGCATTAACTGCCCAAGGTCGACATGGTGATGTGGTTATTGATGAGTTCTTTTGGATTCGTAAATTCAAAGAATTTCGGGACGTGGCGTCAGGGATGGCATCGCAGAGTCAGTATCAACAGATATATTTGTCAACGCCTAGCTCTGTTATGCATGAGGCGTATAAATTCTGGACGGGTGCCGATGGCGTCAATAAACATGAAATCGATGTTAGCCATGCCACGTTAAAAACGCCAATGCTTTGCATGGATGGTAAGTGGCGACTCATGGTTACTGTCCGTGATGCAATGCGCGGTGGTTACGATAAACTTGATATTGATCAGTTGCAACTTGAATACACACCAGACCGATTTGATAATCTGTTTATGTGCGTGTTTTTGGATGACAGCTCAAGCTATTTCCCACTATCTATTCTAAGTCCAAATATGATTGATAGTTGGGAAGTGTGGAAAGATTTTAAGCCGCTTGGGTCAAACCCCTACAAAAAGCCTGTTTGGGTTGGATATGACCCATCATTTACTGGTGATCATCCTGCTTTGGCCGTTGTCGCGCCACCAAGTCGACCCGGGCAACCTTATCGAGTACTGGAGCGTAAGCATCTTGATCACATGTCGCCACTGATGCAAGCCCAATATATCCAAAAAATCTGTGAGCGGTATCAGGTCGAGTATCTAGGCATTGACACAACAGGTGCGGGTATTGCCGTCGCTGAACATGTCAAAGCTTTTTATCCTAATTACACCCCAATCAATTACAGTATCGAAGTTAAAACCCGTATGGCGATGCGTGCCAAAGAATTGTTTGAGCGTCGCAAGCTGCATTTCGACGCTGGCTATATTGATATTGTCAAAGCCTTTATTGCCATCAAAAAACAAGTCACCAACGGTGGGGGGCGTATGACATTTGTTTCAAAACGTTCACAAGAAACGGGTCATAGCGATGTTGCTTGGGCAATCATGCACGCTATTGACAATGCGCCGCTTGCTAGTACCGAAAATGTCACCGCCGCCACCAAATCTCGTATATCTGTCCACCGCTAAGGAATCCTATGGAAAACCAAGTATCTAATAAAATTATCATGAGTGGCTTTGGCGAACCCGAACCCGTGCTTGAGGGTCGCCGATTATTTGAGTATGACTATTGCCCCCAAGTCGGCGACTATTACGAATATCCGTATGACATCGCTGCCGTTGCAAGTCTCTACCGTGCCACCAGTCATCATACGTCTGCCCTGGTAACCAAGCGTAACGTACTGACCAGTTTGTTTGTGCCAAGCGAAAAACTAAGCCGTCGTGATTTTGAGTCGTTGGTGCAAAATTTTCTGGTCTTTAATAATGGCTATCTGCAGGTACAACGCAGTCGAATTGGGAGTGTGCTCAAAGCAACTGCGCGCCTGGCACGTCATACCCGGCGAGGTATTAATGGGAATTACTATCATGTCGATTATTATCGCGGCAATCCCATTGAATTTCAGCCTGACGAGATTATCCAAGTTTTCAATCCAGACATTCAGCAGGATATGTATGGTATTCCAGACTATCTAAGCTCAGTCAATGCAATTTTGCTCAATGAAGCCGCTACACTGTTCCGCCGTAAATATTATAAAAACGGCGCTCACGCAGGCTACATCTTATATCTATCCGATGCTTTAACAACTCAGCAAGACGTGGATGAGTTGGAGGAGGCTGTCAAAGAAAGCAAGGGCGCTGGCAACTTTAAGAACCTATTTATGTATGTGCCAAACGGTAAGCCTGATGGGGTTAAGGTTATCCCACTCGCTGAAGTTGCCGCCAAAGATGAATTTATGAATATTAAAATCGCTAGCCGTGATGACCAGTTGGCAGGGCATCGAGTACCGCCCCAGCTGATGGGTATTGTCCCCAATAACACAGGTGGCTTTGGTGATATTAAGAAAGCAGCTGAAGTGTTCTATTGGCACGAAATTTACCCATTGCAGAACCTACTCATGGACATCAATAACCAAGTCGGCCAAGAGCTCATCACATTTAATGATTACTCACTGACTGCTATAACCGATTCATAAAAAATAAAAAAGTATTTTTCTAAAACCGTTCTTGATGAGCGGTTTTTTTGTGTCAGATGGTCGTCACGGTTCGCGCTCCCTCCCACGCGCATGCTTTATACATAAAAGGCTTATTTTTATGCAGTAGAAAACTAGCGGATGCCAAACAAATCAGCATTTGTTGCTACTAACCATTGTTGCAGTTTGGTGCAGTTTGCTGCTTGAAATTATAGGAAGTTAAATAGCGTAATGATTGATAGGTTGTTTGAAAAAAGGTAATAAGGTGATAAGTGCTCAAAAAGTATAACTAAGTAATTGATTTAAATAATAAATTTTTATTACCTTTTAAAGGTAATTTCAGGTAATAAAAAAGGTGATAAAAATAAAAACTTATAAAAATTAATAAGTTGTAAAATAAAATTATCACCTTTTATAAGAGTGATAAATTACCTTAAAATCACTTTTTTATCACCTTTTTATTTTTAGTATTTTTTCATTAATATCATATATTTATATAAATTTTTATAAGATTATCACCTTATCACCTTTTTTTTTGATATGGGTCAAATTTTTGAAAATAGCAGTTTTATACTTAAAAACACTCAAATATTCCCGAGGTCGTTTATATTGCGTGGGCTAATTATGGGACTAATTATCTTGGGTAATGTAATGTAAGTTATTGATTTTGATAGCCCATAAACAGAATTTTACTAAAAATAGAGAATTCAAGTCTCTTCATCGCCACCATTTGCAAATAACTTAACGGCCAGGATTATGACAAGTCCCGTATTTTGCTAAGCCAAGCATTTTGATGTTTGGCTTTTTTGTTGTTTGTCATTTTACAATAAAAAAATAACGAAAAAGAAAAACAAAAACAAAAAAAGGGCGATAGCTGTATCACCCTTTTTGTCATTTAAATTGTCATTCAATATTAACGAGCATCGTTATAGGCTTTATTGGCATCATCAAAACGTGCCATGACTTTATCAGACGCGGGCGTTAACAGCGACACCACATATATGGCAATCATGCCTAAAATAAAACCTGGTACGATTTCATAAAGACTACTACCGGTTAATGGTTTCCAAGCGATGACTGTCAACGCGCCTACAAGCATACCCGCCAACGCGCCTGTCCCAGTCATACGTCGCCAAAATAATGACATCAACACCACAGGACCAAACGCCGCGCCAAAACCTGCCCATGCATACGAGACCAATCCCAACACTTTGCTGTCTGGGTTTTGGGCAATGACAATGGCAATCGCTGAGACCAAAAGCACCATGAAGCGACCAATCCAAACCAGTTCTTTTTGCGTGGCAGTAGGGCGAATAAACCCTTTATAAAAATCCTCTGTAATCGCGCTTGAGCATACCAATAATTGACAGCTTAGGGTACTCATGACCGCCGCCAAAATAGCCGACAATACCACACCGACAATCCAAGGGTTAAATAACAATTGTGCCAAACCGATAAAGATACGCTCGTTGTTATCTTTTAAGATAGCAGTTTGTTCAGGATGCACCGTCATATAGGCAAGCCCAAAATAACCGACCGCCACCGCGCCTGCTAGGCATAAAATCATCCAAGTCATACCGATACGACGGGCATTATTTAGTGATTTGACCGAATTTGCCGCCATAAAACGCGCCAAAATATGCGGCTGACCGAAATAACCCAAGCCCCACGCAGCCGCACTGATGATACCGACGAGTGACGTACCAAACAGCAAGTTACCGTAGTTTTTGTTATTTGCCTGTGCCGCCATACTGACCGCCGCATGAATCTCATCCATACCGCCTAAGTTTAAATAAACCATGATGGGCGCAAATACCAGTGCAAAAATCATCAAACTTGCTTGAATAGTATCCGTCCAGCTTACCGCCAAAAAGCCTCCAATAAAGGTATAGATAATGGTGGCAAATGCCCCTAGCCACATAGCCGTGGCATAGTCAATTTCAAACAAGCTTTCAAATAGTCGCGCACCTGCGACAATGCCTGAGGCGCAATAAATGGTAAAGAAAAACAAAATAATCGCCGCCGAAGCAATTTTAATCAATTTACTGTCGGCGCCAAAACGGTGGTGAAAGTATTCAGGCAAAGTTAGCGCATTGTTATTAAACTCAGTATGCACCCGCAGTCGACCCGCCACCAAAAGCCAGTTAAAATACGCACCAATCACCAAACCAATCGCAATCCAAGATTCACTCAGCCCCGATACATAAATCGCCCCAGGTAACCCCATCAGCAGCCATCCTGACATATCTGACGCACCCGCCGACATCGCGGTCACAAAACTGCCCAGACTACGGCCACCCAAAATATAGTCATCAAAGTTACGGGTGGCAAAATATGCCGCAAACCCGATGCCCAATACTAAAATCAAATACAACGTAAATGTAATATAAACGGGTGTCATCCCATCACTCCTAAGGTCATCCCGATTCAAGGTAATAAAACCACTAAAAATTGATAGCAGTCATAGAGATTTTACAATTGTCATCACACGCTAATCGACATCCTGATAGATACCATCTAATAACGAAAAGTCACATTGTAGAAAAATTTTAGGCATAAAAAAAGGATAATCGCTGTGATTATCCTGTGTACGGCATAAAATTGTCAACGCGCTAAACTTTGCGATACATAATATCGTAAATAGCGCGACCTTCCTCCATTCCGCGTTTTTCAAATTTAGTCAGTGGGCGAAAATCGGGACGTGGCAGAAAGTTACCTATACCTTCGCTGTTTTTGCCTTCGACATTTTCAAACGCGGTTAAACTATCCATGACTTCAATCATCCAGTGGGCATAATGTTCCCAATCGGTGGCAGCATGAAATATGCCGCCTTTTTTAAGCACCCGTTCCACCACCCTCATGCGATCAGCACTGACAAAACGGCGTTTGTAATGGCGCTTTTTTTGCCAAGGGTCGGGAAAATACAACTGCAGCGTGTCAATATGCGCCGCCGGTAATTGCTGCATCAGGGCAATGGCATCGCCACTGATGAGTTTGAGGTTATTTAGACCCAGTTCTCCTGCCAAAAATGCACAATTACCCAGTCCTGCCTCATGCACTTCAATACCGACAAAGTTTCGTGTTGGGTCATTTTTTGCCATTTCCACCAAGCTTGTGCCCATACCAAAGCCAATTTCAAATGTCAAAGGCGCATCAGGGTTTGAAAATAGCTCACGCAAATTGGTTATGCCGCCGATATCCATTGCTTGAATTGCGTCCAAATTGGGCTGGACAAAAAAATGGGCAAAGTCTGACTGTAACCCAGCTTCTGCCTTTTTGCCCACATGGGTTTTGCGTTTCATAAAAGTTTGAATGGTGCGATAGTGCGGGGATAAAGAGTTTTCATCACTCGGTTGTGGGGCAGTGGATGGATTGGGAGAAAGGCATTGGGCATCGGGTTTAGCCGCATCGACTGTCTCAGAAGTTTGGGTATGTTGGGGTGTCATCATTTGCAAAAATCGTAGTTGGTGTGATAAAGGGTGGTTGTGATAAAATTCGGCTATTATAAGTGAAAACCCCAAAAAGTGAAAACCTCAACAAGTGAAAACAACCAATGGATAATCCCTAATCGCCATGTTATTTCTTGAAAAAACATCACCGCCGCCATTTTGGCAGCCACAGCTAACTGATAAACAGCGTCTGATGTATGACAAAGCCTTTATTGGCAATCGTTCGCAGGCGTATTATCTCAAGCGTTTTGCCCAGTTTGATAAGGCAGGGCGATTGACGGCAAAGTGGCATTGGGCAGGGTTTTTGATGACGTTTCCTTGGCTGTTATACCGTAAGCGATTCTTAGATAGCATTGTCTATTCGGTGGCGGGATGGTCATTTATTCAGCTCAATGTCACCATCATTTTGGTAGCGATAGAGTACTTATTGATACGCAATCTTGATGAAGCAATTCGTATGCCGCTACGTATTGGCATTGGGCTTGCGATTTGGCTGTTTTGGTCGGTAATGGTAGCACGTTGGAGCGATGCTTATTATTATCGGATGGCGCGCCGTGAAATCGCTGATGCCATTGAAATGTATCCGCGTGATGAAGAAAAACAGCTGGCTCATATCCGCAGGCACGGCGGTGTGAGTTTGGTGGGTTTGGCGCTGGCGTTTGGCTTTTATGCGTTTTCTTTGTTTGTGATACAAGTGCAGTTTTTGCCGATTTATGCCAAGCAAAAAGCCAATGCCACGCTGTTTGAAGTGCTTGATATCGTAGAAAGCGCACAGGGACGAGTCGATGCGATCTACAAAGCCACGGGTCAATGTCCTGTCAATACACCGCTAAGCACAGATAACCAAAAAGTGGTGTTAAAAGTACTGACCCAAGCAGAAAGTATTCCAACTGACAGTCATTGCATGATTCAAGCGACAGTACGAGGCGTGCCATTTCCCAATCGCTGGCTCAATGGTCAGACGCTGACCATGTACCGCATTGGCGATAGTACAGTCGATGGTAGTTGGGGCTGTATCACCTCACTTAATCGCAAGCAAATCCCCAAACAGTGTATGCTTGCCGAGCGCTAATAAAATAGTTGTACTTATAACCACTAGCCGATGCGATGGCGGTGGTTTTCAAAAAAAACCGAAGCCTAAGCAACAGCCTAGGCTTCGGTTTTTGTTTATCGGTTTTATTTTGAGATCAGCAAAATAACTTACTTCATCAACAGCGCATTAACGCGTTTTAGATAAGCGGCTGGGTCGTCTAATTGACCGCCTTCGGCAAGTAATGCCTGGTCAAAAATCACTTGCGCAAGGTCATCGAACTGCTCTGCGCTTTCCAATTTTTGAATGAGCGGATGGTTTGGGTTGACTTCCAAAATTGGCTTGCTCTCTGGCACAGGCTGACCCATTTGTTTGAGCATTTGCATCATCTGTGGCGATAGTTCACCATCCGCAGTCACTAGCAGAGCAGGGCTATCAACAAGGCGATTTGATACTCGTACGTCTTTAGCACGGCTACCCAACACGCCTTTGAGTTTTTCTACCACAGGCTTGAAGGTTTCTTCCGCTTTTTTGGCTTCTTCCTTTTCGGCTTCATCGGTCAAATCACCCAAGTCTACCGCGCCTTTGGCGATGTTTTGTAGCGGTGTGCCATCGTACTCAAACATAAAGTTCATTGCCCATTCATCAACCGGGTTGGTCATCAAGATGACTTCAATGCCTTTTTTCTTGAACACTTCAAGTTGCGGACTGGCTTTGGCGGCGGCGAGGTTTTCAGCTGTTAGATAATAAATCGCCTTTTGACCGTCTTTCATACGACCTTTATAGTCGTCAAAGCTGGTGACCACATTGTCATCAGTGGTAGTGGCATAGCGCAATAATTTGGCAATTTTATCCCTATTGCTTTGGTCTTCACCCAAGCCTTCTTTCAAGACGTTGCCAAATTCAGCATAAAACTGTTTATATTTTTCTTGTTTGTCGGCTTCATCGCTATTGGCTAGGCTAGCTAGCACGGTCAATATACGGCGGGCGTTACCATCGCGGATAGATTTGACATCGCGAGACTCTTGCAGGATTTCACGGCTGACATTGAGCGGTAAATCCGCGGTATCAATCACCCCTTTGACAAAACGCAAATACATCGGCAATAACTGCTCGGCATCATCCATGATAAATACACGTTTGACGTACAGTTTTAGACCGTGTTTTTGCTCACGTTGGTACAGGTCAAACGGCGCTTTTTTAGGGATATATAGCAGCTGGGTATATTGTAGACGTCCTTCGACACGGTTGTGCGTCCAAGTTAGCGGCTCATCATAGTCATAGGTAAGATTTTTATAAAATTCTTTATACTCTTCGTCTTCAATTTCTGAAGGTGAGCGCGTCCATAAGGCATTGGCCTGGTTGATGGTTTCCCATTCATCAGTGGTTATCATTTGACCTTGGGGCATCTCACCTTTGGCAGTTTCGCCCCCTGCTTCTGAATTAGCAGTTTTTTGCGCGTCAGTGAGTTCTTCTTCTTGCCAAACTTCTTTGCGCATTTGGATTGGCAAGCTGATATGGTCAGAGTATTTATTGACTAAAGATTTGATTTTGTGGCGGTCAAGGTATTCGCTGTGTTCATCGGTGATATGTAAAATCACTGTCGTGCCACGGGTAGACTTTTCGATGGTTTCGGTGGTGAATTCACCGGTGCCGTCTGAAACCCAGCGTACGCCTTGGCTGGCAGGCTCACCTGCTTTACGCGATTCCACCGTGATGGTGTCCGCTACGATAAAACCTGAATAAAAACCCACCCCAAATTGACCAATCAAATTGCCGTCTTGTTTTTGTGCATCGGATAATTTTTCTAAGAAAGCTTTGGTGCCTGATTTGGCAATAGTACCCAAATGCTCTACGGCATCGGCTTCATTCATACCGATACCATTGTCAATAAAACTGATGGTTTTGGCATCTTTATCAATATCAATGCGAATGCGTAGTTCACTGTCACCTTCATACAGCGCGTCGTTTTGATTGCCTTCAAAGCGCAACTTGTCACAGGCGTCAGACGCATTTGAGACCAGCTCACGCACAAAGATATCCGCATTTGAATAAAGCGAGTGGGTGACTAAATGTAATAGTTGCGCGACTTCCGCTTCAAAGCTATGTTTTTTTGGCTCAGGCTTGTTTGAATCTGCCATAGTAAGTAACTCCTAAAATAAGAATAACAATAAAAATAATTAACCCAATTTATGATGGTTCGTTGTCATAGTTAGGGTGAGTCTAAAACTATTTCAAGCACAAGCGTCACAATTTTTTAAATAATGAAAAAATTGATGCAAGCAGGGTTTAAATAACCAATAACTAAATGACCAATAAAAAGCCGAGCATACTTATACCCGGCTTTACTTGCCATCTATCCGATACTATATCTCTTTTAAATCTTGGATTCACTAGGATTAAACAGTTGGGGTGAGCGTAACGCTTTGGGCAAGCTAAAGGTCACGTTTTCCAAAATACCTGATAATTCTTCAGGTTTTTCGCCGCCCCAAGACTGTAAGGTATCCAATACTTCTTGAATCAATACTTCAGGCGCGGATGCACCCGCAGTCACACCCACCGTATCCACGCCTACAAACCAGTCTTTTTGCATTTCGCCCGCATTATCAATCAAATGCGCTTTGGCGCCCAAGCGCTCCGCGAGTTCACGCAAGCGATTGGAATTGGATGAATTGGGTGAGCCCACCACTAACACCACTTGACAACGCGCCGCAAGTTCCTTGACCGCATCTTGACGGTTTTGGGTGGCATAACAAATGTCATCTTTACGCGGCGCATGGATTTTGGGGAATTTATTTTTTAGCGCATCAATCACTTCTGCGGTGTCATCCATCGATAGGGTGGTTTGGGTGACAAATGCCAAATCAGTATCAGTCGGTAGGTCAAGATTGGCAACATCCACCACATCTTCAATTAAGTGAATACGCCCACCGTATTGTGGATCGAAGCGCCCCATCGTGCCTTCTACTTCTGGATGACCGGCATGACCAATCAACACCGCATCTACGCCTGTTTTGGCAAATTTATTGACTTCGATATGGACTTTGGTAACCAGTGGGCAAGTGGCATCAAACACGGTCAAATCACGGCGTTCGGCTTCATCTTCCACAGCTTTGGAGACGCCATGCGCTGAAAAAATCACAATCGCCCCATCCGGCACTTCATCCAACTCTTCGACAAATACCGCACCGCGATTGGCAAGGTCTTCTACCACAAACTTGTTGTGTACCACTTCATGGCGTACATAAATAGGCGGTTCAAAGCGCTCAAGGCAGACATTGACGATTTCGATGGCTCTATCGACCCCAGCACAAAAACCACGAGGATTGGCGAGTAAAATTTTCATAACGCAGTTCTTCAGTCATTGATGATTCATGTGGCTAGTTTACCATGAGTTCATACACGCAAAATATGTTAAACGTAAAAAATCAACGAATCGGCATCCAAGCACTAAATTACGCAGAAATTGTTAGCAAAAATTGCTAAAATAGCCGATTCAAAAATGGCTACTACTCACTTCATCAAACCCCTAAGGATATGTCATGACCAAAGGCTCATTATTTATCATCACCGCAGCAAGCGGTACTGGCAAAACATCGCTGGTCAAACAGCTGATTGCAACGACCAATGACTTGGCGGTTAGTATCTCGCATTCGACTCGCAAGCCGCGTCCTGGTGAGATTGATGGGCAGCATTATCACTTTGTCAGCCGCGAGATATTTGCTGATATGATTAAGCAAGGTGAGTTTTTGGAGCATGCCGAGGTGTTTGAAAACTACTATGGCACCGCCCAGTCCACAGTAGAATTTATGCTGAGCAATGGCTTAGACGTCATCTTAGAAATCGACTGGCAGGGCGCGCTGCAAGTGCAAAAATTGCGTCCCGATGCCACGACCATTTTTATCCTACCGCCCGACCGCCAATCACTGCGCCAACGGCTTTCCAATCGCGGACAAGACAGTCAAGAGGTGATTGAAAAACGTCTGGCCGGTTCGGTCAATGAAATGTCGCAATACGTGAATTTTGATTATGTGGTGATTAATGACAATTTCGACGTGGCATTAGCGGAGTTAAAATCAATCATCATCGCCAATCGTTTGACACTCGCTAAACAGCAAGAGCGCCACGCTGGCCGTATTGAGCAGCTATTGTCTGAATAGTCTAACTAGTTAAAAGCACTAAAAATCTGCTGTCTTAGCCACCCATACAGTGGGTCAACCTGTTGCTGTTGGTGCCAATAGCCGTGTAACTCGATATGAGTCAACTCAATCGGCAAATCCAAAATCTGCCAGCCTTGGTCGGGTGGTAAAAATGTGGTGGCTAACTGGCGCGGCAAGGTAAGCAATAGCTTGTCTTGTTTTAGCAATTGAAAAGCAGTGGCATAATGTTGGCAACGGATTTTACTCTGCCGCTGCCAACCTGCTTTGGACAATAAACTATCTTCAATCGACAAACCTAGCCGCCGTGATGACACAGTAATATGTTGACTGGCAAAATACTGGGCTTGGGTGATAGTCGGTTCATTCGCCAATTCAGCGGCAAAATTTGGCGCATACAACACCAGCACAAACTCATCTCGCAACAACGGTTGATGCACAATCTCACTATCCACCACCCGCGCCACATCAATGGCAAAATCCAGCTGTCCAACTTTTAGTTCATGCGCAAGCGCTGAGCGATTGAGCCGGCTACTGGTGATTTGGCAATTGGGCAGGACTTGATGAATTTGGCTGACCAATTTGTTAAACACAATCAATTCAATTTCATCGTGCATGGCAATCGTCAATGTAGCAAAGCTCTGCTGCGCCAGCTCGCCAAGTTTGCTGTCGCTCAATAAATGGTTAGTTTGAAATATTTGTTCGAGATTTTCAAAGCTTTGTTTGACGGTTGGATAAAGCCGTTTGGCATACAGCGTCGGGTGCAGTTCACCTTTTTCCCGATAAAAAAGTTCGTCCCCGAGCGCCTGACGAAGACGACCTAACGCATGGCTAATGGCAGATTGGCTCAAATGCAAAGTTTCTGCGGTATGGGTAAGGTTTTTGAGCTCAAAAATATAAATAAATAGCCTAAGCAAATTTAAGTCAAGCTGCTTTAACGGGTTTTTATGCAACATTTGGATAATACCTTACAAGTAGAGGGCGGTTGTTTGCTCAATAATTTGGCTAAGACATCTCAGTTATATGAATTTTATTCATGGTATTATACTAATTAAAATCATTTTATTCATGATAATAAATCCGTTAAGCTGATTCAATGATTGTTTTAGCCAATAAAGGACAACGCCCAATGGAATTCCAACTTAGCGATAAAGCAAAAGATTACATCGCCCGTACCAAAGCATTTATTCAAACCGAAATCGAACCGATTGAAGCAGAATTTTGGCAAGCGGCGCATAAGCTTAATCCCACAGGCGATTGGACGACTTGGCAATGGCCTGCCAAACTTGAAGAATTAAAAACCAAAGCCCGTGCGCAAAATCTTTGGAATATGTTTTTGCCAGACGAGCAACTCGGTCAAGGATTAAGCGTTCAGGAATACGCCCATATTGCTGAGTTGTCTGGCAGAAGTCTCATTGCCCCCCATGTGTTCAACTGTAATGCGCCAGATAGTGGCAATATGGAATTGATTTGGCGCTACGGTAACGATGCCCAAAAACAGCAATGGTTAACGCCGTTATTAGCAGGGGAAATTCGCTCTGTGTTTGGCATGACAGAGCCTGCAGTGGCCAGTAGTGATGCCACCAATATGCAAGCCACGGCGATTGTTGAAGGCGATGAAATTGTGCTCAACGGTCGCAAATGGTGGTCTTCAGGTCTAGGTGATCCAAACGCTAAACTCATTATTTTTATGGCACACACCCCAGATGAGCGCAAAGATCGCCACCATCAGCACACCATGGTACTGGTACCTATAGATGCCAAAGGCGTCAAGATTGAACGCATGCTCAAAGTGTTTAATGATTATGATGCACCGCATGGACATGGCGAAATGCGTTTTGACAACGTGCGTGTACCGCTTAGCAACGTCATCGGCGGGGCAGGCGAGGGATTTGCGATTGCCCAAGGGCGCTTAGGACCGGGTCGGATTCACCACTGTATGCGCTGTATTGGCGCTGCAGAAAAATCGCTGGAGCTTGCCATTGATCGGGGGCTAAGCCGTAGTGCATTTGGCAAACCGCTGCTTGATTTAGGTGGCAACCGTGAACGTATCGCTGACGCCCGTGTCAAAATTGACCAAGCGCGTCTGTTAACCCTGTATGCCGCCTATAAAATGGATAAACTTGGCACCAAAGCAGCGTTAACCGAAATCTCAGCGATTAAAGTGGTCGCCCCAACGGTACTACAAGAAGTCGTCGATATGGCGATTCAGCTGCATGGGGGTATGGGTGTAAGCCAAGATACGCTGTTGCCGATGTTCTTTAACCAAGCTCGTAGCCTACGCCTTGCCGATGGACCTGACGAAGTTCATAAAGGCATGATTGCCAAACTGGAAGTGAAAAAACGCCAACAAGCGACGACCAAATAACTAGCAAATAACTAATAGCTAGTCAACAAAAAAGATAGCTAGCTAACAAAAAAGACGTAATGTCAGGTTACGTTGTTTTGCTATTTGACCTCGTTAAAAATACAAGTTAAAAAACAAGATAAAAAACAAGATAAAAAACAAGGATGAAATTATGCTTGATACTGCAAACCCAGTACGCAAAGGCGAAGAGATTGACAGCGACGCGGTCACCGAGTATTTAATGAGCCAAGGCATCGCTCTTCAAGGTCAGCCAGAAGTCAGCCAGTTTTCAGGGGGCGCATCCAACTGGACATACCGACTAAAATATGCCAACCGTGATTTGATTTTACGCCGGCCACCCAAAGGTACCAAAGCCAAATCCGCCCATGATATGGTGCGTGAGTACAAAGTGCAAAAAGCACTGCAATCACAATACCCACGCGTCCCCAATATGGTCGCCCTGTGTACCGATGACCGCGTGATTGGTTGCGATTTTTATGTCATGGATCGCATCGAGGGCATTATTCCCCGTGCCAATTTGCCCAAAGCATTGACGTTAAGCGAACAGCAAGTCAGCGAGCTGTGCAGGCAGGTGGTCGATGCGTTGATTGATTTACACAAGGTCGATTACACCCAAAACCCTGATTTGGTGGCACTTGGCAAAGGCGAAGGCTACTGCGAGCGTCAAGTCATGGGATGGGATAAACGCTATGAGCAAGCCCGTACGCCTGATGTACCTGATTTCGCCGATGTGCGTCAGTGGTTAAAAGACAACACCCCAAAAGATGTCAAAACTAGCGTGATTCATAATGACTGGCGTTTTGACAATGTGATTTTAGACCCAAACAATCCAACCAACATCATTGGCGTGCTCGACTGGGAAATGGCAACGATAGGCGACCCCTTGATGGATTTGGGCTGTGCGTTAGCTTACTGGATTCAAGCCGATGACAATGCGGTGATGAAAGCTACGCGCCGTCAGCCGACTAATCTGCCAGGCATGATGAGCCGTGCCGAAGTGGTCGAATATTACCTGCAAAAAACGGGCTTGAAAGTCGACAACTGGCGCTTTTACGAAGTGTTCGGAGTGTTTCGTTTGGCAGCGATTGCACAGCAGATTTATTACCGTTATTATCATCAGCAGACGGATAATCCGGCGTTCAAAGATTTTGGCGTGATTGTCAATGCCTTGCACGAGCGCTGTGTCGAACTTATCGAAAAAAATAATCATAAATCATAGGGGTTTTCATGAAACTCATCAGCCTTGTCCGTCATGGGCAAGCGTCATTTGGCGCAGACAATTATGACCAACTGTCCCCAAAAGGTATCGCTCAGACCCAATGGCTTGGTGATAGTTTTCGCCAGTCAGGTCGGCAAGTGCACGCGCTGATGTCAGGCAGCATGGCGCGGCAAAAGGACAGTCTCAAACATTTTTTAAGCCATTATTATGTCACCCGTGAAGGTATCGAACTGACCGAAATCACCCACCATGTGCAAAACATAGCAAATCCCAGTTTGACCATGCCGCTATTGCTCGGTGAAGATAGCAGTTTTAATGAGTTTAATCATGAGCAAATTCTTTATAAAGCTGGATTGCCATTTGCGGATAAAGCCAGTTTTATGGCGTATTTGTCCAGTCAAACACACCCTGAAATTAGCTTTACTGAGATTTTTACCAAAGCCATGAGCCGTTGGCAAAGCGGTCAGTACGACAGTGATTATGATGAAAGTTGGCAACACTTTTTGCAGCGCACTTGGAGTGGTTTTGAGCGTTTGATGGCGCAAACTGGCGAGCATGAACATGCGATGGTATTTACCTCAGGTGGCGTGATTGCCAGTATCATGCAGCAAGTGATGAAACTATCAGATGTCCAAGCCTTTGATTTGAACTGGCATATCGCAAACGCCAGTGTTCACCAATTTCGCGTGAGTGACCAAGGTGTTTTTTTACAGACCTTTAATGAGTTTAGCTATTTGTACCAACAAGGCGAGCAGATGGTGACTTGGCGCTAAGGTTTAGCTTATCAGTTTAACGTTTAAAAAAATTTAATAAATAATTAAGGATGAAATAATGCAAACACTACCCGAATTACTACAGCAAGTTCAAACCACAATGACACCCCCGAACACTGACTTATCTGGTTTTATCGATAACCAAGTGGGCAAGGGTAAAACCATTTTGATTACTGGCGCAAGCTCGGGTCTGGGGGCAGGCATGGCGACCCATTTTGCTCGCATGGGCTATAATCTGGCAATTTGTGCGCGCCGCACCGAACGCCTAGAACAACTCAAAGCCAACCTGTTAGCGGATAATTCGACGATTAAAGTCAGTGTCAAGGCACTCGATGTGACTGATTATACGCAGGTTTTTAAAGTGTTTCATGAATTTGCCCAAGAGTTTGGCAAACTTGATCGTATCATCGTCAATGCAGGGGTCGGCGAGGGTCGCCGTATTGGCAAGGGTAATTTTGAGATTAATCGAAAAACTGCAGAAATCAATTTTATCTCAGGTCTTGCCCAGTGTGAAGCGGCGATGGAAATTTTCCGTGCCCAAAATAGCGGTCATTTGGTGGTTATCTCAAGTATGTCGGCGTTCCGTGGTCTGCCAAAACATATGTCAGTGTACGCGGCAAGTAAATCAGCGATTGCACAGCTTGCTGAAGGGATTCGCGCCGATATGCTGCTCTCTGAGTTACCGATTAAAGTGTCAACGATTTATCCAGGGTATATACGCACTGAGATTAACGAAGGCGCTAAACCGTTACCCTTTGAAGTGAGTGAAGAAATCGGCACCAAAGCATTGGCAATCGCGATTGAAGGCGAGCCTGATGAAGCGTGTGTCCCTGAACAACCGTGGACACTGATGAGTGATTGGATGAAAAACGCCCCACTGACATGGGTCAATGGTTTAGCATAACCCAAAAATTTCTAAAAAAACCCAAATGAGACCTTGTGCTGAGTTGGGTTTTTTATTGTCTTCATATAGGGTACTGCCAGCCTGCATATTTGCCTTTGGCGACAGATTTGACATCACCGAGTAGAAGGCTGTTATAAAAACAATGAGTGTGAAGGGCTAACCAGTATGTAGGGCTAAAGGGTGTCAGTCATCATTAACCCTATCGCCATCCTTGTTTATCTTATGTATTTAACGCCTATAGCGATATTTGCAGTAGGCTAGACAAGGGTCGAAATGATAAAATCAACGCCTCTTTTATGATTTTTTATTTATTGTTACGATAACTGAGTGGTACAGGCAACCAAACGATGAAAAAACTTGAAAACGCGCTACAAAAAATTGATAAATACGGTCAATTTGTGATGAAAAAACTGGTCAATCGCCGTTCATTGGCTGAGCTACAAGGTATCGGTCAAGGCAAAACCGTATTGATTACCGGTGCCAGCTCAGGGATTGGCGCGATGATGGCACGCCGATTTGCTTATCTAGGCTATGATTTGGCAATTTGTGCCAGACGAGAAGAGCGATTAAATGCGTTAAAGCAAGACATTGAAAGCAAGTACCCTGTCAAAGTCTCTGTTAAAACTTTGGATGTCACCGATTATAAGCAGATTTTTACGGTATTTGATAGCTTTGTGAGTGACTGCAAAACCCGAGGGAAAACCATTGATAAAATTATCGTCAATGCAGGGGTGGGCGATAGCCGCGTCATTGGTCATGGACGCTTTGAGACCAATCGCCATACCGCTGAAGTCAATTTTATCGCAGCGATTGCCCAGTGTGAGGCGGCGATGAAGATTTTTCGCCAGCAAAACAGCGGTCAGTTGGTGGTCATCTCAAGTATGTCAGCGGTTCGCGGTTTGCCCCGTCATCTTACTACTTATGCGGCTGCCAAAGCGGGACTGGCAAATTTAGCCGAAGGCATTCGCGCTGATATGATGCAGGAAAAACGTCCGATTACCGTCACCACGATTTATCCCGGTTATATCCGTACTGAACTTAATATCGGTGCCAAATATTTGCCGTTTGAGAGTACAGAAGAAGAGGGCGTCGAGGCGATTGTCGAAGCGATTGAAGCCAAAGTGGATGAAGCCTTTGTCCCGGCATGGCCTTGGCTGCCGATTGGGATTGGTATGAAAATATTGCCGCTCAGGGTGATGACCAAATTTTTATAAGCGCATGTTTAAAAAAATTTTAAACTCTCAGCATGATCAACAACGCCTTGGCAGCTGATGGCTTGTCAAAGCGTTTTAATACCGTTACCAGTCAACGTGCCGCCTAGTTGACTGGCTATTTTACCAATTGTATAAGTGCGCCATAGCCTGCCGCTTGCATGTCTGCCAAAGCGATAAACTGTAGCGCATCGCCATTGATACAGTAGCGTAATCCGCCTTTATCCTTGGGACCATCATCAAACACATGCCCCAAATGTGAGTTGGCGACCCGCGAGCGCACTTCCGTTCGTGTCATGTTAAAACTGCTATCGGTTGAGGTGGTAATGACGTTTGCGCTAATGGGTTTGGTAAAACTCGGCCAGCCGCAACCCGAATCATATTTATCGGTAGATAAAAACAACGGCTCGCCACTGACGATATCCACATATAAACCTTTAGCAAACAAATGGTCATATTGATGGCTAAAGGCGCGCTCTGTAGCTGCGTTTTGGGTGACGTCATACTGTGCTTGGGTTAACCGACTTTTTACATTTTTATCGTAGTTTTGATAGCGGGTAGGATTGAGCGCCTCGGTGACTGTCGTGGCAGGCGCTAAGGCTTTGATAACGGGAATTTTTTGATTGGCAAGGCTAATATCAATATGGCAGTAGCCATTAGGGTTTTTGCTCAGATAATCTTGGTGATAATTTTCTGCGTCATAAAAATTCGCCAAGGGTTTATTTTCTACCACAATTTTTTGCGGATATTTTTTTGCCAAATCGGCAAGGGTTTTATCAATGATTGGCTTATCATTGGCATCGGTATAATAAATGCCGGTACGATATTGCGCCCCGCGGTCATTGCCTTGTTTGTTGAGACTGGTCGGGTCAATCACTCGCACGTAGTACGCCAAGAGGGTTGCAAGATTGGTTTTATCGATATCATAGATAACTTTGACGGTTTCTGCGTGTCCTGAGCCTGCTATCACCTGCTCATAGCTCGGGTTCGCGCTATTGCCATTGGCATAACCTGATATCGCATCGACCACGCCATCCACGCGCTCCATATAGGCTTCTAGCCCCCAAAAACAGCCACCCGCCAGATAGATAGTACGCGTGCGAATCGGGGTTTTACCATCTGCTTGATAATACACACCGTTATGGTTAATCGGTGCTAAAGCTTGGATGCTAGCGGCTTGCTTGTTAGCTTGGTTATTAGCCTGCTCATCAGCTTGGTCAGTTTGGCTAGGCGGATTTTTTGCTTCATTCATGGTTTTGAGTTCTGCAAAGTCGTTGCTGGCATTGTCTGACAAGGCTTGGATTTGTGTGGGAGTAAGATTGCCTTTGACCAGTTTTAATAAATTGCCTTGTTTATCCAAAATCGCAAAACTCGGATAGACTTGCACGCCAAATTGTTTAATTAGCTTGCCATTGTTATCCATAAGCACCGGTAGGTTAGCATAGTCTTTGGCAAGCACTGTGTACCAAGTTTGAAAATCTTGCGAGGATTTTTCACTCAAATGACCTGGACTGACTACGCTGATGACATTCATATTGGGATACTGCTTTGCCCATGCGTCGCTTTCTTGGAGCGTTGCCAAACATAGCGGGCACCAGCTTGCCCAAAATTTCACCACAGTTGGTTTGTTGGGATCGATCACATGACGACCCATTTTGCCTAATTTTGGGTTGATTTGGCTCAAACCTTGTAAGGTCGCTAACGTATCAGTCGGCAATACATCCGCTTTGCTAGCAGCACGCGCAGAGCCAGCGTTTTCTTTGGCATTCATTTTTTGACAACCTAGCAACAGCAGGCTGCTGATTAATAGGGTAACGGTTAAATTCTTAGCACTTTGAGGAAAATTGACCATGGTACATTTCTCATCTATTTGTAAAACGTCAAAGATAGCTGTGAGTTGGCACTCAAATAAATTTTTGATTACAAACATAAAGTGAGCCTTTATCTGATTGTAACTGAATCAGCAAATAAGCACACTTTAAAGTTTTAAAAATTAACA
The DNA here is from genome assembly GCF_032069585.1 of Moraxella sp. CTOTU48268. NCBI lineage: Bacteria > Pseudomonadati > Pseudomonadota > Gammaproteobacteria > Moraxellales > Moraxellaceae > Moraxella > Moraxella sp. CTOTU48268. Next base: position 2,228 of record NZ_DAMALV010000024.1, on the reverse strand, counting down.
TTAAAAAATTATGCCATCATCCATAGGGTTTAAGGAGAAAACTTTTGGTGCATTTGTGGTTATCCTAGTATTGACTAGCCATTGATTTACTTTTGACACGTTAATTTGCTCAAAGTTCGCTCAAATTGCGGCTGCTTCATGCTAAAATCTTGTTTTATGATTCGTCAAAAGTTTGTCCATGCATCAAGCCATCAAGAACGTCGCAAAAGCCCCCATGATTGCTCGCTATACTTGGTTAGCTATTATGGTCGCCGCCATGATTTGTGCTGACCAATGGGGCGTTGCCAAACAGCAAATCAATCATCTGCTCACGATTACCATTATTTATGGGGTCAGCGTTGAGCTAACTAAACGCCTAATGGCTATTCGACACTTTAACCCACAACAATCTTGGCTCATGTTGGCGGGATTTATCGGGGATTTACTGGCGTGGTCAGCCTTTATTTATTATTCAGGTGGGGCCGCCAATCCGTTGATTACCTTGTTTTTAACGGTGATTGCCGTGGCGTCTATGGTGATGCGCACCGTGCACATCATCGGCTTGTCGGTGCTGTCAGTTGGGCTGTATACGCTGTTATGGTATTGTTATGTGCCGCTGACCCTTAGCCACCATGATCATGCGGTGGGTCAAAAACTCCATTTACTGGGTATGTTTGGCGTGTTTATTTTTGCCGCCATCATGTTAACTGCCTTAACAGTTTATTTTAAACAAGCGATGAGCCGCAGTTATCAGGCGCTTGAGCAAGCGCAGCAAGCCATTCACCAACAACGTCGGTTGCTTGCCATCAGTAGTCTGGCTGCCAATATCGCCCATGAGATGAGCACGCCGATTGCATCGATGCAATTACTGAGCGATGACATTGCCCAGCAATTAGATGAAGACGATGAATTATTGGATGACATAAAACTGTTACAGTCACAAATCGACGTCTGCCGCCAATCGCTGCACAAGCTCAAATCCCATATCCAATCCAATGCGCTGCCGCCAACGCAATCTGAGCCATTGGCATGGGTAACGTCATCAAATTTACCAACGCTACTGCCCAAAGTCGTCAATGATTGGCAATTTATCAACCCTCATGTTGAAGTATTGCTTAATGTACCACCACAACCGATTGCTGTCCCGTTGAGTGAAGAACAGCTGTATTCTATTGTGATGAATATGCTCAATAATGCCATGCAGGCACAAGCCACAAGGCTTGCTATTAATGTACAGCTTGCTCAAAACGTGATGATTATAATTGAAGACAACGGACAGGGTATCGACAGTAGCATGGTACAGCGTATTCAACACCAAACTGCTATCGAATCTGATCATGGCTTAGGGCTTGGCTTGACGATTGCCAAAACGGTTATAGAATATGTTGGCGGACACCTTGAGCTGACCAATAAGCAAAATTCACCCCTGCAAAAAAGGTTAAATGATTCAGGTACGTGCGTGAAGATAACGTTACCAGTAATCGATGCGCCCGCCAGTTTATTGTAGGAGACTAGATTGCAACACTCACCTCTGTTAGCAGAAACATGGCTTATCATTGATGATGATGAGGTGTTTTGCCGTATCTTAAAAAAGTCGTTGGAAAAACAGGGCAATCAGGTATTGACTGCCACCAATGCCGATAGCGCGCTACAACTGGCAAAGAAGCAGTTACCCAAGTTTATTATACTGGATCTCAACATCGGTAATGACAACGGCATTCATCTGATTGAGCCATTACTCACTATTACGCCCAACGCCAAAATTTTAATGCTTACCGGCTATGCCAGCATTGCTACCGCCGTCAGTGCGGTCAAAATGGGCGCGTATCATTATTTGCCTAAGCCGTGTAGCCTCGATGAAATCTATAAAGTATTGGACATCGTAGTAGCCCCTACAAAGTCACTAAGTAGTGCAACAGATGAACGTTTATCACTTGAACATCACGAATGGGAATACATTCACCAAGTATTAGATGAATGCCAAGGCAATATCAGTGAAGCCGCGAGGGTACTAAAAATGCACCGGCGCACACTACAGCGCAAACTACAAAAAAAACGTAAAGTGGATGCGCAATAACCTTTTTTAGGCTGACAGCAGCCCACAAATTATCGGCCGAGTCAGTCAAAGAGTTGGGTGAACACAAAACACAAAAAAAGCGCTTATAATAAATAAGCGCTTTTTTGATATCTATTTTTTGATATCTAGGCAAATGGTTAATCAATCAATCAAGCGTTATTCACGCCACGCG
>NZ_DAMALV010000023.1:0-36337 GCF_032069585.1 Moraxella sp. CTOTU48268 | reverse complement strand
TCAGCCAGCAGGATTTTAGCCAAGTGACGTTTTACAATCATTTTTTGACCGTAAAACAAGGTGTAATGGCAGAGCAAAGTCGCGCGTTATTGCAGGATTTTTTTCGCCATCGTCGTGAGCAAAAAAAACAAATGCGCGAGCAGTTAAGGGCAAACCAATAACCAATGAGTCTCTCAAAACCATTTTTTAAAATAAAAGCCATTGAATAAAAAAAGGCAACCCATCGGCTGCCTTGTTTGACAAAAAAAACGGTTAGATTTTAAGAATTAAGTATTAAGTATTTTCAATGAGGTTATGACGCTTTTGGCGTTAAACTGTTACGCTGCATCAAAAAGCCTTGCCAGCCAAAAAAGCTAAAGTTACGGATGTTGGCATGGTTTGTACCTTTTGGCTCTGCTTTAACACTGTCATAGTGCTCAGCAAACAGTTTTAGCGTATCTTGTTGGGTCAAATGGTTGAGTAGGGCAAAGCCAAACACTTTCGCACTGCCTTCATTTTCACCCGCCGCATTGTGCACTTCGCCATTGTTAAACTCAGTTGGTCGATAGTCATAGTAACTATCGATGATAGCTAGCACGGAAGCAAAATCTAGCGATTTGTTTTCTAGTTTAGCTAATAGTTTTGATAATTCTAGCTTATCAATAGCGCTCATAGTTACTCCAAAAGTCAAAATAGCGACCGTCATTAACGATTAAAATAATCGTCCTCAAACGGATCAAAAGCTGGGTTAAAATTATTGTTGGTCTGACCAAAACCGCGGTTTTCCACACGGTTTTCTAAATGACGCATTTGCTGACCGCTGTTACGCGGTTGAGAGGGTTTACTGCGCTCTTGGGGAAAGGCCTCATGATTGGCTGCCCCAAAACCACTGCGGTCTTGACCCATTCTATCATGGGCTGCAAAATCGACTGGGTGAGTATCATAACCCATGCGTTCATGCCCAGTCCGTTCATGCAGAATTCTTTGGTAAATCTCTTCACGGTGTACAGCAATGTCTTTTGGTGCATTGACGCCCAGTCTGACTTGGTTACCTTTTACACCCAGTACGGTGACACTGACTTCGTCACCTATCATTAACGTTTCGCCAACACGGCGAGTCAAAATTAACATGCGTCACACTCCTTATGTCGCAACAAGTACCATCAATGTCCTATGATGATTCAACGATAAATTAGCTAAATTCGTCAAATATATTATCATGTATCATTGCCCAATGATACGTTAAAGACAGACTGCAAGGGCATAATTTAAGCGAACTTATCATGCTTGGCGGCTATTTGCCAACAGTCAAAATAGGCATTGAGGGGTCAGTTGCGTTTGTGCCCAATAAACGAGATGCCATTATAAACGAAATGCTGAAATAAAAAAAAGGTTAACACCCGTAAAACGCGGATATTAACCTTGTTTTTGTGAAGAATTACAAATTTCTTATAATCCAGCAACCTTGCTTTCACCGTCTTCACGGTCAAGACCAAAAGCGGTATGTAGCGCTTTAACCGCTTTCTCCAGTTGTTCTTCTTGAATCAGTACCGAGATTTTGATTTCGCTGGTAGAAATCATTTGGATATTGATGTTGTTTTCTGCCAGTGTTTCAAACATTTTGCTTGCCACGCCTGCATGTGAGCGCATCCCAACACCCACCAGTGATACTTTAACCACATTGTTGTTGCTCACGATTTCTTTGCCGCCAATCTCAGCAAGATTGTCACCCAAAATCGCTAGGGTTTTATCAAAGTCACCACGGTTAACGGTAAAGGTAAAGTCGGTCAATCCGTTTTCTGCGATGTTTTGGATAATCATATCGATTTCGATATTGGCAGCACTGATTGGGCTTAAAATCGATGATGCAATACCAGGGCGATCAGGCACTGCTAAGATAGATACTTTAGCTTCGTCACGGTTAAAGGCGATGCCCGAAATAATTGGTTGTTCCATGCTGTCTCCCTCATCGGTGGTAATTAATGTACCTACATTCTTTTTAAAATCATCATCGAATTGACCATCGGCGTTTTCATCAAAACTGGATAAAACACGCAGTGGTACTTGGTATTTTCCGGCAAATTCAACCGAGCGAATTTGCAACACTTTTGAGCCAAGGCTTGCCATTTCTAGCATTTCTTCAAAGGTAATTTTTGATAATTTTTTGGCTTTTGGTGTCACCCGTGGGTCAGTAGTATACACGCCGTCGACATCGGTATAGATTTGACATTCATCAGCAGATAGGGCAGCAGCCAGTGCAACGCCTGTGGTGTCGGAGCCACCACGACCTAAGGTGTTGATGTCACCTTTTTCATCCACCCCTTGGAAACCGGCCACCACAACGACCATGCCAGCATCGAGTGCGGCACGAAGCTGACTATCATCGATATGTTGAATACGGGCTTTGGTATGACTATCATCGGTACGAATCGCCACTTGTCCGCCCGTCATTGACTTGGCACTCACACCGATTTCATTTAATGCCATAGCAAGTAAAGAAATCGAGACTTGCTCACCGGTTGACACCATTTGGTCGTATTCACGAGCGTTCGGCTCTTTACTGATTTGACGTGCCAAATCAATCAAGCGATTGGTCTCACCACTCATGGCAGAGACGACAACCACCACTTGATGACCATTGTCATGCCAACGTTTGACGCGCTGTGCCACATTTTTGATACGTTCGACACTACCCATCGACGTACCACCGTATTTTTGTACGATTAAAGCCATTGTCAATACACCCTATAATATCGCGCACGTTGTTTGCCATCGCTATGCAAGACTTGCCATACCAAGTCCTAATGGATTACTTAGCAGATTGTTTACAATGTCACGAAACGTAAATTAAACGGTACTTTATACCATATTTCCCAATTTTTGGGCAAGGCAAAATTGCCAAAAATCCCCAAATGAGTGGCGTAAAATTGCAGGGTTATCGTGAACCAAAGGTTATCAGTTTAGGCAATCGGTTGTAGCGGTAACGTTACAGCGCGTTGCACGGCAGGGCGGTCATGCAGGTTTTTTGCCCAGCGTTGTAGGTGGGTATAGTTTTGCACTTGTAAAAACTCGCCAGCGTTATACAATTTGCCCAGTGCCAACTGACCATACCATGACCAAATCGCGATATCCGCGATACTGTAGTCATTACCTACCATAAACGTGTGACTTGCTAAATGTTGGTCGAGTAAATCTAATTGGCGTTTGGTTTCCATGGTAAAACGATTGATGGCATATTCAAACTTCTCTGGGGCATACGCATAAAAATGCCCAAAGCCGCCACCGACATACGGTGCAGCGCCCATTTGCCAAAACAACCATGACAGACATTCGGCGCGTTTCGCGGTGTCTGCTGGGATAAACTGCCCAAATTTTTCGGCAAGGTATAGCAAAATAGCGCCTGATTCAAACAGTTTAATCGGTGGATTAACGCTGTTATCCACCAGTGCAGGGATTTTTGAATTGGGATTGATGGCAACAAAATCTGAGCCAAATTGGTCGCCATTCATGATGTCGATTTTGTAGGCGTCATACTGTGCGCCTTCAATACCGAGCTCTGCCAATTCTTCAAGTAACATATTGATTTTGATACCGTTTGGCGTGTTTAAGCTGTAAAGCTGCAAAGGATTTTTACCAATCGGCAAGTGTTGCTCATGGGTCGCTCCTGCGGTGGGGCGGTTGGTACTGGCAAATTTGCCACCGTTTTGGCTATCATTTGTCCAAATTTTGGGGGGCTGGTAATGATTGTCCATGATGTTTCCTTGTTGATTATGAGTGTTTTAAAGCTATAAGCGTGATTTAAAGCTTCGTTGCTTGATAAGATGCTAGATACGATTATACACAATGTGCTTTAGGCTTTATGATACCGAATGTTTAGCTAAAGTAAATGGCGCTTTGATTAAGCCTGATTAAACGCATGCCTTATATAGCCACATAAATATAGCCACATAAAAAAATAACCCCATAAAAAAAGCCGAATAAGTCATTCGGCTTTTTTTATGGGGTTAGTTTTAATTAGGCAAGTCGCTCAGCCAACCAATTTGGTAGCGCATCTAATACGGTTGGCAAGCCTGCTACATCGCTTGCACCGCCCTGCGCAAAGTCAGGTTTACCACCGCCTTTACCACCAAGCTGCTCGCTTAAGTGTTTGATGATATCGCCCGCTTTGATTTTGCTGGTTAAGTCTTTGCCGACACTGGCAGTCAGCGCAATTTTATCGTCAGCCACGCCCGCGAGCACCACGATGCCATCATGCAATTTTGACTTCATGTCATCGGCAATCGTGCGTAATGCTTTACCATCCATCCCTTGTAAGCTTGCAATCAGCACTTTTTGTCCATTGATATCTTGCACGTTGTTGATTAAGTCTTTGGCTTGGCTGCTGGCCAATTTTTGTTGCAAACGTTCAAGTTGTTTTTCAAGGTCGCGTGTTTTGTCGGTCATTTGATTGACACGGTCGGCGATTTCGTCGCGCTTCGCTTTGAGCTGACTGGCGAGTTGATTGAGCTGTTTTTCACCTTGCTGCACATATTTGACTGCGCCCATGCCTGTCACTGCTTCGATACGGCGAATGCCTGCCGCGATACCTTGCTCACTGACGATTTTGAATAAGCCGATATCACCCGTGCGTTGTACATGCAGACCACCACATAGCTCGATTGAAAAAGGCTTGCCGTCTTTATCTATCGTACCCATCGACAATACGCGAACCGTGTCACCATATTTTTCACCAAACAGTGCCATCGCGCCTTTGTCTTGCGCTTGCGTCATGCTGAGCATTTCTACAGTAGCAGGTTGGTTGGCAAGGATTTGTTGGTTAACGATGTTTTCAATGGTGATAATGTCTTGCTCAGTCAAGGCTTTGTCATACGAGAAGTCAAAACGCAACACCTCACTATTGACCAATGACCCTTTTTGGGTGACGCCTGTGCCAAGATGCTCACGAAGGGCGGCGTGCAGTAGGTGAGTGGCGGAGTGGTTTTTGGCACTCATGGCGCGTACTTGGCTTGCGACGCGTGCTTCGCTTGACTGACCCTGGCGGATACTGCCCATTTTGACTACGCCATGATGAATAATGGCTTGACCAGATTTTTTGGTGTCTTGGACTTCAAATACGCCGGTCTCGGTTTGGATGTCACCCAATTCACCGGCTTGACCACCGCCTTCGGCATAAAAAGGCGTCGCCGATAATACGATGACCCCCTCATCGCCTTCTTGCAATTGTTCAGCAGATTTGCCCTCAAGGTATAAGTGGGTGATAGTGCTGCTGTGTTCTGCTTTGTCATACCCCAAAAATTCAGTGGCACTGTCAACTTGAATTAATTGGTTATAATCAACGCCAAATTTACCTGCTTCACGGGCGCGAGCGCGTTGCTGCGCCATACCTTGCTCAAAACCGGCTTCATCAATGCTGATGTCGCGTTCGCGCACGATGTCGGCAGTCAAATCGGCAGGGAAACCATACGTGTCATACAGTTTAAACACCGTTGCACCCGATAAAGTATCGCCAGATTTTAAGCTGTCTAATTCTTGGGATAGCAGTTTAAGACCTTGCGATAAGGTTTTGGCAAATTGTTCTTCTTCTTTTAAGATGGCTTGCTCAATGTTGGCTTGCTGTTCACGAAGCTGTGGGTAGGCGTCGCCCATGATTTGAGCCAGTGGCGCGACGAGCTTATAAAAGAAGTTGTCAGTAGCGCCTAATTTGTTGCCATGACGAACCGCGCGGCGGATGATACGACGCAGCACATAACCACGACCTTCATTGCTTGGCAATACGCCATCTGCAATTAAGAATGACACTGAGCGGATATGGTCGGCAAGCACTTTGAGTGATGGCTCAGACTGTAAATCGATATCGTTTGGCAAGCCAATCACTTGCGCCGCGTGCTGCATGAGATGGGTAAATATATCGATTTCATAGTTGCTGTGCACGCCTTGCATGATAGCACTGATACGCTCTAAACCCATTCCGGTATCGACACTTGGCGCAGGCAGTTTTTCAAGTGTGCCGTCTTTTTGGCGGTTAAACTGCATAAAGACATTGTTCCAAATCTCGACAAAACGGTCGCCGTCTTCTTCAGGTGTACCTGGCAGACCGCCCCAAATATGCTCGCCGTGATCATAAAATACTTCGGTACAAGGACCACAAGGACCTGTGTCACCCATTGCCCAAAAGTTATCTGATTGGTATTGACAGCCTTTATTATCACCAATGCGGATGATGCGTTCGGCAGGCAAGCCCACCACGTTATGCCAAATATCAAAGGCTTCATCATCGGTGTGATACACCGTCACGTAAAGTTTATCTTTGGGTAGTCCAAGCCACTTATCAGATGTCAAAAACTCCCAACAAAATGGGATGGCTTGTTGTTTAAAATAATCGCCAAACGAAAAATTACCAAGCATCTCAAAAAACGTATGGTGACGCGCGGTATAGCCGACGTTGTCAAGGTCATTGTGTTTACCGCCTGCGCGCACACATTTTTGCGACGATACCGCACGTGTATAATCGCGTTTGTCTATCCCTAAGAACACATCTTTAAATTGGTTCATACCGGCATTGGTGAATAGCAAAGTAGGGTCATTATGTGGAACTAGGCTCGATGATGCCACTGGGGTATGACCATTTTCGGCAAAATAATTGATAAAAGCTTGACGTATATCGGCTGAAGAAAACGGACGGCTCACAGCGGCTCCTTAAGATATTTCAAAATTAAATTTGGCATATATTATCAAAAAAATGTAAACATTGTATTTTAGCAGAATTCATTCGATGTGGATAATGCTTTTATAGATAGCACCTTTTAACAACCGCACTTTTCATAAACCGCACTTTTTATAAACCGTACATGGCATCTAAAACCGTGGGCGTCAAGTATGAGGTTTGCAACGTTTTTTATGGCGCTAAAAAAAAGACCGATAAGTACCATCGATCTTTTTTGATAATTCTTTTTTGCCAATTTTTTTAGTAGCAATGTAGTTTGGAATAAAAATTACCGCTCTACTTGACTGACATCACGTACCGCGCCTGTATCCGCGCTAGTGGTCATCGCTGCATACGCCCGCAAGGCGGCTGAAACTTGGCGCTCACGATTGACAGGTTTCCAAGCTTGGTTGCCACGGCTTACCATCGCTTCTCGGCGTTTTTCCAGTTCGGCAAAATCAACCGCCAAATGAATCGAGCGATTAGGGATATCAATCTCGATGGTATCGCCTTCATTGACCAAACCGATGGTACCACCTTCAGCGGCTTCTGGGCTGACGTGACCGATGGATAAACCCGACGTACCCCCTGAAAAACGACCATCAGTGAGTAGCGCACAGGCTTTACCTAGACCTTTTGATTTTAAGTAAGACGTCGGATACAACATCTCTTGCATACCCGGACCGCCTTTTGGACCTTCATAGCGAATCACTACGATGTCACCTGCGACAATTTGGTCTGCCAAAATGGCAGCCACAGCGTCATCTTGACTTTCAAACACACGGGCACGACCGGTAAATTTTAGGATGCTGTCATCCACGCCCGCTGTTTTGACGACACAGCCACGTTCAGCGATATTACCAAACAATACCGCCAAACCACCGTCTTGTGAGTAGGCAAATTCTTTGCTACGGATACAGCCAGATTCGCGGTTGACATCAAGATTTGACCACGCATTGTTTTGGCTAAAGGCTTGCGTGGTGCGTACACCACCTGGTGCTGCAATATAACGCTCGCGCGCCTCGGTATTATCAGGATTCATGATATCCCATTGGCTCAGCGCCGCTTTGAGTGAAGCACTATGAACGGTGGGGACATCGGTTTGTAGTAGGTTTGCGCGATCAAGCTCGGCTAAAATTGCCATCACACCGCCAGCGCGGTGAACGTCTTCCATATGGTATTTTTGTGTCGCAGGGGCAACTTTTGATAGACAAGGCACACGGCGGCTTAGACGGTCAATATCCGCCATTTTAAAATCTACTTGGGCTTCATGGGCAGCGGCAAGCAAATGTAGAATCGTGTTGGTTGAGCCGCCCATGGCGATATCAAGGCTCATGGCGTTTTCAAATGCCGCTTTGGTCGCAATTGAGCGTGGCAATACGCTGGCGTCATCTTGCTCATAATAACGTTTGGCAAGTGCTACGATACGACGACCTGCTTCTAAGAATAAATCTTTACGTTTGGCGTGAGTGGCAAGTAACGAGCCATTGCCAGGCAGTGATAAACCTAAGGCTTCGGTCAAACAGTTCATCGAGTTGGCTGTGAACATACCTGAGCATGAGCCACAAGTTGGGCAAGCAGAGCGCTCAGTTTGTGCCACATCTTCGTCACTAATCAAGTCATCTGCCGCATCAATCATGGCGTCGACTAGGTCAAGTTTGCGAATTTTTTCACCCAATTCATTCATCACGGTTTCATGGGTGGTATGTCCATCGCCTAGCGTGGATGCCAATACTTTGCCTGCTTCCATTGGACCGCCCGACACAAAAATCGTTGGGATATTCAGCCGCATCGCTGCCATCAGCATACCAGGGGTGATTTTGTCACAGTTGGAGATACAAACCAACGCATCGGCGCAGTGGGCATTGACCATATACTCCACGCTATCGGCAATTAAATCACGGCTTGGCAAGCTATAGAGCATACCCAAGTGACCCATGGCGATACCATCATCCACCGCAATGGTGTTAAATTCTTTGGCAACACCACCTGCCGCTTCAATCTCGCGGGCAACCAACTGACCCAAGTCTTTTAGGTGTACGTGACCGGGTACAAACTGGGTAAACGAGTTGGCAATCGCGATAATCGGTTTGTTAAAGTCCTCATCTGTCATACCTGTTGCACGCCAAAGTGCGCGTGCACCCGCCATATTGCGGCCAGACGTGGAGGTTTTTGAGCGATATTGTGGCATGGTTGTTCCTTATTTCTAACAGTCAATACAAGTGATAAATTTAGCACTTAGTGTACTCTGTCTCGACCAAAAGGGCTAGTCATGGCTCATGATAGATAGTTATAATTGGTTTTAAAGAATGGCATATTAGCCACCCTTATCATTGCTATATTACAGCTATCACTCAGCCGTATCTATCAACAGTATCTAATAAAAACTCATCAAAAGGATTTTATTTTGACCAATCCCACCTTAAGCATTACGGATGTCGTCCGACAAAGTTTGGCATTTTTAAGTAAAGATAGTTTAAGCAAACATAAAAATAACTCATCAACAAATCAACCATTCACCGGGCTGATTATTGGTAATGACACGCAGTCGGTTTTTAGCCAAATTCAAGCCATTGATGAAGCTATTGATCATGCTGTAAGTTGGGAAGCGTTTGATTATCAAGATTTTATCGCGCATCGGTTTGCCAAACGCTATGACTTGGCAGTGATAATATTATCAAACGATAGCGCTATCGATACCCAAATCATTCAGCGCTGTCGCGACTTGTTTGCCAAGCATTGTTTGGTGGTGCAAGACTTATCCGAGCCGGCAACCGGTGTGGATGTGGTGAGCTTTGGTTTTAGCCGATTACATGAGCAGCCGATTGTGGAAAATGACCAAAGTCATCATGCAACCAGCTACCAAGTATGGCAATTTAATCTGTTTGACTATAAACATTTGCCAGATTGGTTTAATAGCAAGTTTTGGGCAAACCCTGAATTATGGAATAAATTTCGCTGGTAGCGGTTCTAGACAAAAATTTAAATATCACTGTTTTAGGAATTACTGTTTTAGACAGTTTGTTTTATTACCACTAATCTTATGAAAGGTGAGTTTAACAAGTGAATTTTTTAAGCTATTTGTTTAATCCAAAAATTAAACTGCTTTGAGAACTTTGAGGAAAAGTTGGCTAAAATTTACAGTAACACTGTTTACAAAAAGCGCGAGATTGATTTACTCTATCGAAAAGTAACAAAATAGGTAAACACGTTAAATAATAATTTTTGAGGAAAGACTATGAAATTAACGATGCTAAAAGTAGTAAGTACTGCTGCGATGATGGCAACCATCGCCTTAACAGGGTGTTCTGCCAAACGTACTGGCACGTCTGAAGTGGTGGTTGCGCCGATGGGCGTACCCGGTGGCGTAGGCTACTATAACGGCGGCGCTGTGGTAACAAACTCGACATCAGTTATCACCGCCGCGGGCGGAAATCCCAATGCCGTGTATTTCGGCTTTGATAGTAGTGAAATCGACGCTCAAGGTCAAGCCGTGTTAAATCAACAAGCGCAATTCTTACAAGCCAACCCAAGTGCCCGTATCGCCATTGCTGGTCACACCGATGAGCGTGGTAGCCGTGAATATAATCTGGCATTGGGTGAGCGCCGTGCCCAAGCCGCACAAGCCTACTTAGCAACGTCAGGGGTATCAGCATCACGTATGGAAGCCATCAGCTATGGTGAAGACCAACCTGCTGATCCCGGTCATGACGAATCAGCATGGGCAAAAAACCGCCGTGCAGAAATTTCTTACTAAGTATTGCTTAGTGAGTAAAAGACAAACAAAAAAACCTGTTAATTCAACAGGTTTTTTTGTGGTTAACAGCAGCTTATTTTACCAGTTGGACGGTACCATTGGCAGTAACCGTAATGGTGCTATCGCCCGCTTGGAAGTTTTGGTCAGCGACTTTGGCACTAGCGGCTTCTAGCATCATTACACTGCCATACGCACGCGGTGCACGATAATCGCCCCCTTGACTAAACTCCAACGAAACTAACTGATAGCCTTTCGCGCCCCACACAGGCAGCAGCGTTTGCGCTTGGCGCTGGAAATTTTTCGAAGCTTCCATCATCAATTCTTGCTCGGTAGCTTTGCGCGCGGCATCAGACACGCTAAAGTCTAATCCATCAACCGTCATAAAACTTTGCAATTCGGCAATCAATTTGCTAGCGGCGACTGTGTCGGTGCTTTTTAAATTCAAGCTTGCAGTTCCCGTCCAACCAATGATTTTTTGGTTTTTATCATATTGCGGATAGGTGGCTTGATTGCCCGTACTCACTTGCACTTGTGGGTATTTTTTGGCAATGGCTACCGCTTGGTTCAAGGTGGTAGCGATTTGATTAGCCACCTCACTGCTTGATTTGTTTTGCACAGTTTTGCTAAGAGTAGCATTGATTTGGTCATTGCTGACTTTTTTACTTGCTGAGGCAGCAAAGTTAAGCAAGCCGTAGTTTAAAGTATTGGTCATTGATGAGTTCGCAGGGGATGGGTTCACAGGGTAGGTAGCGGCTGAAACACTGGTAAAAGGTAATAGCGTCGCCATAGCAAGTAAGCTGGTTGCAATACCTTTGGTCATTGTATGATTGGCATGCGCTTTATGATTGGGATAGTTGGTAGTCGCGGTGCTTAAGTGTGTCATAGTGTTTCCTATTGTTTTTTTCCTAGTTTTTCTTTATATGGGTTGGCATGAATCTGTTGCTGATTAAACTACTCTATTAGTTCATTCAATATGTTGTTGAATGGGCATTATAAAATATTTTGTAACATTTGCAGCGAAAGAATTGTAGAAAAAGGGTAAGAAGTTCAACAAAAATTTACCCAAATGTTGCTTGCTGATGGTTTAGCGTGTGTAAAAGTGAAATAAATAAAAAAATTTGGCGTATAGGATAAAAATAGTTTGCATTTGGTCGCCAAATTCTCTAGAATACCGCTTCGGTAACCCCATTGGTAGCTTCGCAACTAGCTGCTGTGAACCCCGCCAGGACCGGAAGGTAGCAACGGTAGCAGACAGCCAGTGTGCCGAAGATGTGCTAGTGGGGTTATCACTTTTTTAAGTAGGTGTTTTTGATGCCTATTTCACTTGGTAAGTTTTTTAATTGCGAAAGAAAACTGACCAATAATGACTCATATACGCTACCTAAACGCTAAGAGCAACGTCAATTTTCCAATTAATCTAGCTTATCTATCTGCCTATATATCAAGCGTGCCATTGTAAGCGCTGATAATCTTCCGATGATAACCTAATATTTAGCATTGTATTTTTTTAAGCATTCTTGTGAATGCCGCGATACGAACTTTTTGATGGTTTTACTGTTTCAAAAGTTTTGATAAGTCTGACAGTAGGTTTTGTCACTATTTTTATAGCGAAAATAAGTCTTACAGACACGATTACAATGCTTTAAAGCGATTAACACGATATTTGTGATTAATGATAGCTGATAATTTGCCTATTCATTTTGCTTATCCATTTTGAAAGTGCATTCAGCTTGAGGGCTTTTGCTTGTTGCGTGTTTTCAATCAAGGTTACCACCGACACTTTGATTAACTTATTTTTTAAGGACTTACATGACTGATTTTAATTCAACCACAGATTTTGCTGATAACTCAATCGATAATTTTTTTAGCCACAGCCAAGCCAACAGCAATCAGCCTACTGACAACACCCAAGTTGATGCTACAGAATCAACTGCGACAACGGATGTTGTAGCGGCTGATACTGTAGCAACCGATGCGCCAACGTCTGACGATGCTAACCCTAGCGAAAATGGTTTTACCGCACTGGGTCTTTCAGGTTCATTACTAAAAAGTATTGTTGCAACGGGTTATACCACACCAACGCCTATCCAAGCGCGCGCGATTCCTGCTGCATTAGCGGGTCGTGATTTGCTTTTGTCAGCACAAACAGGTAGTGGTAAAACTGCTGCGTTTGTATTACCAATTTTGCATCAATTAAGTGAACTACAAGCCAAAGAAAAAGCGGCAGAAAAAACCGCAAGTGGCAAACGTGGTCGCCAACAGCCAAAAGTCGTACAAGCGTTGATTTTGACACCGACGCGTGAGCTTGCCAACCAAGTACAAGACAGTATCCGTCGTTATGGCTCAGCCATGAAAGATTTGTACAGTGTGCCACTTGTTGGTGGTGCGGCATACAGTGGTCAAATCCGTGCGCTAAAAAAAGGCGTGCAAATCATCGTGGCGACGCCGGGTCGTTTGCTAGATCATATCAATGCCCAGCGTGTGAATCTCTCTGATTTGACCATGTTGGTACTTGATGAAGCAGACCGTATGCTAGACATGGGCTTTGCCGATGACATCAATGCGATTTTGGAAGCCACACCCGCGCATCGCCAAACCATCATGTCATCTGCGACATGGGATGGTCCAGTCGGTAAAATCGCTGAAAGCTTCACCAAAGACCCAGAGCGTATCAACATCAAAGTTGAAACCGCACACATCGATGAAAAAGTGTACTTCTGTGACAACTTTGACCACAAAAATAAATTATTAGAGCACCTGATCTGTGACCCAGAGCGTGGTCAAGCGATTATTTTTACCGCGACCAAACGCAGCAGTGAAGAAGTCGCTGAGCGCCTACAACAATGGGAACACAAAGCCTGTTATCTGCATGGTGACTTGCCGCAAAGCAAGCGTAATCGTATTGTCTCAGATCTACGCAGTGGCAAATTTGACATCGTGGTAGCAACAGACGTGGCAGCACGTGGTCTTGATTTACCTAATATTACCCATGTATTTAACTATGATTTACCGCGCCAAGTGGAAGATTATGTGCATCGTATCGGTCGCTCAGGTCGTGCCGGTCGTACTGGTATTGCCATCAACCTATGTAGCCGCGATGACCGTCGTCAATTTGGCAATATTGCCCGTTACCTAAAACGTGACATCAATGAAGCGCAAGTTGAAGGCTTAGAACCGCGTTTTGTGGAAAAATTTGAAGGTCGTGGTAAGCCTAATGGCCGTGATGGTCGCGGTCGTGGTCGCAGCGGCAGTGATGACCGTGGCAGTCGCTCACAACGTTTTGGTGGTTCAAGCGAGAGACCTTCAAGCGAGCGTCGTTTTGCGGACAAGCCACGTTTTGACAACCAAGAACGCTATGGCAAATCAGTGAGCAACGATAGTTCGGCACGTTTTGAAAAACGTGAGCGTTTTGACAAAGGTCACCAAGGCAACAGCGATAGTCGTTTTGGGCGTGATGATGCGAGTGCACCGCGCCGTCACCGCGATTCAGATAACCGTCATGGCAATAGTCAGGGCGATTTTCACCGCGCCGCTAAATCATCGGACAAACCAAACTTTGACCGTGATTCACGCCAAGGCAATCGTGAGCCTCGCCAAGGTGAGTATGCAGATCGTCGCCGCGATGATAACCGTAGCTTTAACAAAGATGGCTTTAAAGGCTATCAAGGTGATAAACCACGTTACAACACTGACCGTAACAGCAGTGAGCGTCATGGCGAGCGTCCTAACCGCTTTGAAAAAAATGACCGTTTTGCTGACAAACCTTTTGCCAAAAAGACCGACCGCTCTAGCGAGTTTCATGGCGATGGCCGCGCTCGCAAGCCACGTCCAATCGTAGAAGAAACCTTCGGTCAACCGCTTAAAAAACGTAGCGACAGACCGTATCCGGCAAAAGAGGGTCAACGTGCTGGCGATTCACGCTCAAACGGTTTTAAATCTGAGGCTTTCAGAAAGTCAGATAAACCATTTGCAGGTAAATCGTCAAGATCGGAAGGATTTAAGTCATCTTCTGACCGTTATGCCTCATCAAGCAAGCCATCAGCTAAACCTGCTGGCAAACAAGATGGTTGGGATGCCCCAAAACGTAGCCGCCGCAATAGCACAGGCAAGCCGCTATAAGTTATAAGCAGTAAAAAAAAGCACCTAATTGGGTGCTTTTTTATTGGCTAGATTATTTTGACTTGTTATCAGACTGGGCAAATTTTATCCCGTTGTGTGGGTGTTTGGGGCGTTGGGTTATTGGCAAAATTCGCCAACGCTTTGATACAGTTGTTTGCATTGGTCAGGGCACAGATTTTCCATATTCAAAAACGCGTGCGGCATATCCGCAAAATGGACGAGTTGCGATGGCGCGCCCGCGGCTTGTAATACCTCATGATAACCGATATCTTCATCGCGCAGCGGACAATAACCAGCCGTTAGGTGCAGTGTTTTTGGGGCTTGATACGGCGAATGATGTAGTAGGGTGGCCATATCGGTCCAAAACGGTGAGCTAAGTTCACGGTCATCATATGCTGAAAAATAATTATCAAAATACCAGCGGATTTTGCTGGATTCTAGTAAATAACCCGTGCCATTTTCCTCAATCGAGGGCTGTGACATGGTGTAGTCTAGACTGGCATAAATCAAAATTTGATGGGTGATAGCTAAGTCTGTGCTCACACGGTTGGCAAGCCAATCTTGCACCAAGCTGGCAGTAATCGCCCCGCCAGCGCTATCACCTGCTATGATAAGCTTGCCGTTACAGGCATAACCGACTTGCTGTAGGGTCGCTGTTAAATACGTTAAAATCGCGTGGGCGTCATCAATCGCGGCAGGGTAGCGGTTTTCTGGTGCAAGGCGATATTCGGGCGCTACCACCACACAGCCTGTCGCTTCGGCCAATTTTTTATAGAGTTTATCATACACAGTGACGCTACCTGCCATGCCACCACCACCATGAAAATACACCATTACCGGCACGTCAGCCATTGCTTGTTCATTCGGCAGCGGGCAGTTGCTCGGTACAAATAGCCTAAGTGGTACGTTATAACCACGAAAATTGCTTGGCGTTACCAGCACCGTATCGATGATTTTTGCCATATTGGGTGCGTCAGTGACAAATGCGGTTGTCAAATTGGCTAACGCTTCACGTGCGTTGATGGCATTGGGCTTAACCCCTTGCGCTAACAGAGACGGAACAATCACTTGATGCAATTGTGTCAAATACGCTTGCATGGCAGCGGGCATTGGCTGTTTTAAATTCTCTGGCATAATTCAATCCTATTGATTTTAAGGTTAACTTCCACAATGTGCTAAATATTACTGCAGTTTTGTCATGGCTGGGTAGTTATGTTTTGAAAAATACTGATATATTTTGACAAAAAGCCATGTGTTAAAAATATTACACTCTAGGACGCCAAATTTGGCATTGAAGGGCTTTCCAATACCCCTCAATTCACGTGATTGGTTTGAAAATTACAGCTTAAGATTAAACTTCTTTTAACAATAAATAGCGCGCTTTAGTGGTAGTATAGGCATTTCTTTGACGGGCATTACTTTGTAAAAAGGTCACCTATGACTTCTCAAGCACAACATGCCACTGGGCATTTAGATTCTTCCAATCATTTCACTGATACTGATACTCACACACTAATATCTAGTAACTTAACTAACCGTAAACCACCCCATAGCCAACCGCAAAATCAACCGCCTTCTCAACATCCGCATGCCAAACTACCGACAACGCCACCCTCGTTGATAGTCAAAATCATGATTGGCATGATTGGCGCGTTTGCATTTTTGCAGGTTTATTCGATTCAAGCGATTTTGCCGATTATGATGCAAGCGTTCTCAGCGACCGAAACACAAGTGGGCATGACAGTTGCGGCAACGGTGATTGCCATTGCCATCATGTCACCGTTTATGGGGATGTTGTCCGATGCCGTGGGTCGTAAAAATATCATTGTGGCATCCATTGCCTTTATGGCAATACCCACGATGATGATTGGGCTGTCTGACTCACTCTCTAGTATCATTATTTGGCGATTTATGCAAGGGTTGGCGGTACCTGGCATTACAGTGGTGACGATTGCCTATGTCGGGGAAGAGTACGCGGGCAAAGAGATGGCAAAAATGATGTCCTACTATGTCTCAGGTACAGTATTTGGGGGATTTTTAGGGCGCTTTATCTTGGGGCATTTAGAAGAGCTTATCGGCTGGGAAAAAGGCTTTGTGTTTATGGGCATGTTGACGGTGCTAGGCGCTGCCTTAGTGGCTTGGTTATTACCGCGCTCACGTCATTTTCATGCCAACCCAAATTTTACATCGGCGCTGCACATGCTGAGTAAACATGTGCGCAACCGTTATGTGGTGACCGCAGGACTGCTTGGCGCGTGCGTGTTGTTTTCATTAGTGGGCTGTTTTACCTATGTTAATTTGCATTTGGCAGACGCACCCTACAATCTATCGAGTGCAGGGCTTGCTAACATTTTTGCGGTGTATTTGATTGGGGTCGTGGTCACACCGATTGCAAGTAGTTTGATTGCCAAATACGGCGCTGCCCGTATGGTGCGCGTGGCAGTGATGATTTCGATGATGGGTGTGCTGATGACACTGGCTGCGCCTATTTCTTTGGTGATTGTGGCGCTTGCAGTGATGTCAACTGGGGTATTTATTACCCAATCGGCGACCATTACTTATATCGCGGTGAATGTCAAAGAAGGGCGGTCGCTGGCATCAGGTCTATATTATATGGCGTATTATATCGGTGGTAGTATCGGGGCGTGGGCGTGTGGTCTGGCATATGCACAAGGCAAATGGCTATATACAGTCTATACGCTGCTGGCTGTACAGGTCATCGCCTTACTGATTGCATTTTTTGGGCTAATTAAAATCCCAGTCAAAAGATAATCATTCATCACAAAAATAAACCCCAATCAATGGGGCTTATTTTTTTTAACGGCTGTTAAGTGAAAGCATTTAAGCATTTAGGGGTTAAAATTAGGGTACAAAGCGATCACGGTCAGGATGTTCACCAAATTCTTTACGGTATTTGGCTGAAATTTCATCCCAAATAGGCGCATTTTGTACGCCATTAGCGCGCGCATCATAGATTGGATCTTTGCCTTGTTTGATCTGTGCTTCATAATCACGCAGTGCGGCAAACGCAGGTTTTTGCAAGAATAAGATACCAATGATATTTAGCCATGCCATCAAACCAACGCCCAAGTCACCCAGTGCCCATGCCAAGTCGGCGGTTTTTAAGCAGCTATAAATTACCACAAATAAAATCACTACTTTGAGTACAGGGATGGCCCAATTTAGCTTCACGCTACGAGTGAGATAACGGATATTGGTTTCTGCAATATAGTAGTACGCCATGATGGTGGTGAAGGCAAAGAAGAATAAAGCAATCGCTACAAACACTGAGCCAAAGCCTGGCATGATGTTTTCCATCGCAGTTTGAACATAACCTGGACCTGCCGAAACGCCTTTAACACCTTGATACAAGAAGGCTTCTTTATTGGCTGGGTCTTGTACGTTATACATACCCGTAATGATTAGCATGAAACCCGTCGCCGAACAAACAAATAGCGTATCGACATACACTGAAAACGCTTGTACTAACCCTTGTTTGGCTGGGTGTGACACATCAGCGGCTGCCGATGGGTGAGGACCTGTACCTTGACCTGCTTCATTGGAGTAAACGCCACGTTTCACCCCCCATTGAACGGCAAGACCCAACACAGCACCAAACGTAGAATCCATACCAAACGCAGAGCGGAAAATCAACGCTAGCACATCAGGTAACTGACCAATATGCATGATGATGATAACAATCGCCACGATGATGTAGGCAAGTGCCATAAAAGGTACAATTAACTCAGCAGAGGAGGCAATACGCTTGACACCACCAAAGATAATAAAGCCAAGTAGCGCCGCAATTACCGCGGCTGAAATGCTAGGTTCGATACCTAGGGAATTTTTCATTGCTTCAGCAATCGAATTGGCCTGTACGCCTGGTAACAATAAACCACAAGCCGCGATTGCCGATATCGCAAATAACACCGCGTACCATTTTTGACCCAGCGCTTTTTCAAAATAATAGGCTGGACCACCGATAAAAAAGCCTTTATCATCACGCTCTTTATAAATCTGCGCAAGCGTTGACTCAACAAATGCGGTACTGGCGCCCAAGAAGGCTACCATCCACATCCAAAACAATGCACCAGGACCACCAAAAGTAATCGCCGTTGCGACGCCGGCAATATTGCCTGTACCCACACGACCTGCGAGTGACATAGCGAGTGCTTGGAATGAAGACACCCCCTGATCGCTGCTTTTGCCGTCCATCAGTAATCGAATCATGCGACCAAAATGACGCAATTGCAAGAAACGACTACGAATCGAAAAATATAAACCAACCAACAAACATAAATAGATTAATGCGGGACTCCATACCCAATCATTAATCGCATTGACAAAATCTTGCATAACGTTATCTCCCACTACCGTAGAAAGCTAAAATCCCATAGGATTTTTGACTATTTGCCAACTGTTTAATTTATAGAAACGCTACTCTACCACCCAATAAAAGTTTCTATAAACTTGCTGAATTATTACAGTTTCCTTATCTTATAAGAAAAAATTGGTTTTGCAAATGGTAATGATAAAAATTGGCGATAAATAATGCGAGAAAAAGTGATTGACTAACCTGGTTTTACCCCAAACATTTCACCGATAAGGTTGGTAGTAACCAACGCGACCACGCCCCAAATGACCACCCGCACAATGGCAGGGAAAATTTTGGCACCCCCCAAATACGCGGATAACCAGCCCAAAAATGCTAATCCTATCAAGGTCACTGTGCCCAAACCGCCGATCAAATATTGCTTTGGTAACAGCCAAATACACAGCACCGGTAACAGCGCCCCTGTGATGAAGGATAAAGCCGATGCCACGGCTGCCTGTAGCGGATTGGCGGACGCGGTATCGGTAAGTCCAATTTCATCGCGCGCGTGCGCTTCTAGGGCATTGTGAGCAGTGAGTGCTACCGCAACATCATGTGCCATAACAGGCGTTAAGCCGCGCTGAACATAAATATGCGTCAGTTCTTTTAGCTCGCGGTCTGAATTGTGCTCAAGTTCATAGGCTTCTTTTGCCAAGTCGGCTTTTTCGGTGTCGGCTTGCGAAGAGACGGAGACATATTCACCCGCTGCCATACTAATTGCACCAGCAATCAGCGAGGCCACCCCTGTTAACAGCAAGGTGTGACTGTCCACTTGCGCTGCCGCAACCCCCATCAATAGACTGGCAGTGGAAATCAAACCATCGTTGGCGCCAAGCACGGTTGCGCGAAGCCAGTTGTTGCGATTACTAAAATGCGGTTCATGATGTGCTGAATACATGGTATTGCCCTCAAAAACAAAAAAATTGCCATAGCTTAAAACATAGCTTTAAACATGGATTAAAAGGTAAAAATAACAAAATTAGCTTAATAAATTCTTATAATGGACTTAACAAATAATAGGCTTAACAAGGCTAGATAGTTTTTAGCCAAGTTTTTTATCATGGTTGTAAGTTGATAAGTCAGCGTCTTAGTTGGCGTGATAATTGCCAAGCTGCCTCATCGCGCAGCTCATGCGACTGCTTGGCAGATACAGTGGCTTGTCTGCCTGTGTTAAGCGATGACCATTCGGGCTTACCACGCGCTTTTTTGAGCAAACTTGGCAATCTATCAACTGACCAAGGCGCGAGCGATTGGTTCGCCATGATGCTATCAGTCGCTGCATGACCACGATGGCGCAGCGCAGTCAGCAAATCCATCGCTCGAGTCGCCAGTAAGGTCAGGGTAGCAGGGTCTATGTGCAGACGTTTGACGCCGCTGATTTTGTCGGCAATCGCGCTGGTGTTTGACAGTAAGCCACCTGCCAAACCACCAAGCGCCGTACCCAGCCCCAGTGACGTGCCAAGGGTGGCGACATCGATGCCCAGTCCAATCAGCGCGCCTGCCGCTGCACCGCCTGTGGTACGAATCCCATAACTGGCTAGTACCTCTTTATCAAATGGATCGCGGCGATATTCAGTCAGTTCAAGCGGTGTGGTGGTGACGGTATTGTCATAAAATTTATACAGGTTTAACAGTTCATCTTGCATACTGCGTTCAGCTTGGCGTACTTTTTCTTGCATTTTTTGCAAGGTGGGCAGCGGATCATCTTCCTCGTGAATGGTTTCAACAAAGGCGGCAACGTTTAATAAAAAATGCGAAA
This sequence comes from Moraxella sp. CTOTU48268, assembly GCF_032069585.1. Taxonomy (NCBI): domain Bacteria; kingdom Pseudomonadati; phylum Pseudomonadota; class Gammaproteobacteria; order Moraxellales; family Moraxellaceae; genus Moraxella; species Moraxella sp. CTOTU48268. Next base: position 15,648 of record NZ_DAMALV010000023.1, on the reverse strand, counting down.
TGATAATATTGGCATCATCGTACAAATCATCCCAATCGGCTTTACGACGCTCAATCAGCTGTTTGATAATTTCAGGTTGTATTAGCATGGTTTCTAAGTTTTGCCACAGTCTGATTTCATCATCAAATTCAAACGCCACTGAGTCAAACCGCGTAGATACATGCAAGTTGCGGCGCGCTAGCATCTGCTGCCACTCATTGATATTGCTATCTTGACCCTTAGTAAAGTTAAATACAGGCATGACGGGGATGGCTGACCATGACAGCACCGTCAACTCATCTTTATATTTGCCGAGCACAGGCTCACGCGCATCAATCACATAGACCGCCATGTCACTGGCAATCAGCTGACGAATGACCTTGGCTTCTTGGCTAAACTCATCTTGCGCAGGTGCGCTTGCCAAAAATTGCTGTAACCGCTCCACACCGTCACGGCGGGTAGCGGTGTTGTCTTCTAACCAATCAAGTAGCCCTGACGCATCTTCTAGACCGGGCGTGTCATACAGTGCCACCAAGCCTTGCCCCGTTTGGCTGTCATTGATCATGGCTTTTTCCACATGGCGGGTAGTGGCAGGCGCATTTTTGACTTCGCCAAAGTACATATCACGCAACAGGGTGCGTAGTAGCGAAGTTTTACCGGTATTGGTATGTCCTACGACCGCCAATTTTAACGCTTCATTTTCACCAATGCTGATTTTGCGGCTTGGATAGGGGTTTTGTTCAGCTTGGGCTAATGGATGGTTGGGCGATTGCGTAGCGATATCGACGCTTGGATGGGTCGCGCTGTCAGTAGCCGTCGCTGGCAAATAATCTTTGGCTACATCAATTGTCAATTTTTCTTGGGTGGTTATGTCTTTGTTATCCATTATTTGTTAACCTTTATATATTCAGCGCGAGCTATTTTTGGCAAGTTCTTTTGGCAAGTTCTAAGGCATGGGTGATATGATTGAAGGCAGTTTGGGTCAGTGGATGTGCCAGCCAATCATCAAAACTATGGGCAACATCATCGGTGTTTTCGCTACTATCTTCTGCCAGTTGGTCGTAATAATCCAAATAGCCTTCAGCAGTTAAAATCACCCAACCATCACTCACTGCGGATTTTTCTTCCATGGCTGTCAAAGATAGATAAAAGCCAAGCATATCAAGCATCAGCAAAATCGCGTCACTGGTGCTGTGTGGATAGCTCTCGCCCATAGCAAACATGATGTCATCGAGCGCATTTAGCGCCTGTTCGATACTAGCGGTTTGCCAAGTTTGCCTGTTTATGATGTCAAACAGGGCTTGATAGTGCGGTTTTTCACTGTCAAGTTCATTGTCAAGCCAATCGGCTGGTAGATTTTGAACGAATTGACGCAGGAGATTTTGCACAAAAGCGCTTTGCTGCGCGAGCGTAAGCTGTGAAGCAGTCTGGGCAATGCTATTAATCACATCGGCATAGCTTGTCGTGGCATTCATGGTTAATTTTCTCTTACTAGGGCAATTTGGCGTTCTGCCAACGCGGTTTCCCATTGTAGTTGACGGGCTTTGATGGTTTCAATTTCGCTCGGACTTGGCAGGTAGCCTTGATTGGCATCGAGCAGTTGCACAATCATACCGCCTTTTGCCGCGCTTGCGATATTATCGAGTTTTCGCAGGGTGCCACGGTCGGGGAGTGCGAGATTGGAGATACCGACGAGCACTTGAACAGGGTTAATTTGAAGGTAGGCAATCAGTTTTTCCAAGTCATCACGATCATCGATACGACCAAAGTTTTGCGCCGCTATACCGACGGTTTTGACATACCATTGCGGGTTGGCTTGCGGGTATTCGAGCAACACGGCGAGTTTATTGGCTAGGCTGATTTGCGCAGTGGGCGCGATAGGTTTTTGCTCAGCAGGGCTGTCATCGGGGTCAATCACTTTGCGCTGCCAAAAATCGATAATTTTTTGATAGTACGGCTGTTTGATATCAAGTTTCATACGGCTTGAGCGCACCATCATCAGACAACATAGCCACGCGAGCAAACGTGGCACGATACCGTACATCAGTAGGCTGCCGATTAATAACATCGCCCAGCGAAACGAAATCATCTGTGGTGTGGTTTCAGGATTCATTTGCGCGGTGATAATATCTTGCGCTGTTGGCGTAGGAAAGCCTACCCAATGGGGGAGCCAAGACATCAGTTTGACCACTTCCACCACGTTGCTGTCTTGTAGTAGGGTTGATTCCCACACAAAATTATAATTTTTGACCAATAACAATAGAATTAATGACACCAACATTCCCGATAGACTAGCTAACCAAAACTGGTGGCTGATACGACTGACGTACCATTTGGTGCCAGCGTGATTGAGCTGGTCTTGATATAGCTCTACTGCCGTTTGGGTGACAACATCTTTGCCACGCACCAGAGTCGCCGGGGTGAAAAAAGCACCAAAAAAACTGGGTTTATTGCGCGGTGAGAACAGCATCCAACCGAGCCAAACCAGTAAAATAATGGTATTAAACCCTAATAAACTGGCTAGCACATAAAAAAAGTTCACCACCTGCGCTTGCATCAAGCCAAATAACGCAACAAAGCCCAAAATAAACCACAGGACGGTCAATCCCCAAATCACGCCATTGACGCGGGTGTCAATGGTGGTGAGTAGCTGCGCAAGTTTGCCATCATTATCAATGCGTGTGGCACGGCGACGCAGTTTGGTCAGCGGTTCGCCCGGTTCATGTTGCAGTTTTTCAGTGATAAGGATCGGGTCGGCAGAAAAAACATGGTTTTTTTCTTCAAGGCGGCGAATGAGTTCGGTCAGTTGGTCTTGAGATGTGTACATGTTAATTTTCCAACCCTTTCATCCCAATAAAATACCGACTAAACTGATAAGCCACGCGCCCAGAGCGTCCGCCACGTTCACTGGCAAAGCGTAACGCCGCCGCTTTTGCTGCCTCATCAAAGGGCAAACTTGCTTGCGTCAAATAATGCGCACAAATATCCAAATACACAGGCTGGGTCATCGGATGAAATGACAGCCACAGCCCAAAGCGGTCAGACAACGACACGGTTTCATCAATCGTCTCATACGGATTGACTTCATCGGTTTGCCCATTATAAATGCTCACATTGTCTTTCATCAGTTGTGGTAATAGATGACGGCGGTTACTGGTCGCATAGACCAGTAGTTTGTCTTGCTCGCTGTCTAGCGCGCCATCGAGCACGCTTTTGAGCGTGCGATAATTCTCATCTTGCCCATTGAATGCTAAGTCATCACAGTACACCACATAATGACAGCCATGATTGGGCTGGGCTATATGAAGGTCTCGTACCGCTTGGCGAATCGGCTCTAACATGACCAAATCATCTCGTGACACTTCGATAATACGAAGACCATCCGCTTTATATTGATTGAGCAATGCCCGAATGAGCGAGGATTTTCCTGCGCCACGCGTGCCTGTCATGAGTACATGATTGGCAGGTAAGCCTGCTAAATACTGGCGCGTGTTTTGAACCAGTTTATTCTTTTGCCCATCAATGCCAAGCAAATCATCCAACGTCAATCGCAAATCTACGGTTAAAGGCACCAATTCACCACTGCCCGTGCGGCTATTGGATTGCCAGCGGTAGGCAAGCACGCTAGGGTCAAGTTGTATGGGCTTGGGCAGCTGCACCTGTAAAAATTGGGTGAGTAAGTGTTCTAAATTAGCGGGTAAATTAAGATTAGCGGGTAGAGTGAGTTGCGACATACAAGGGTTCTTCTGAGTGGTTTTTAAGCAATTTTGCGGTATTTAATCCGTATGATAGCAAAACTCCGTTAGATTACCCATTATCTTTGTAAACATTGCAGCATAACACTGGCTTTTTGTTTACAAAAAAATTCAATTCAGTTATAAAGTTAGGCTTTATGATAAAATTTGTTAAGGAAGATCAATGAATGCGCAACAAGCCATCGCCTTTAGTATAAAACCTCTTACTTTTGCCATCGTCATGCTGGGGATTCACGGCTGTGCCACACAGCCTAGCGTGAGTCAACCGCTGTCTCAACGTGTGTTGCAAGCCAACCAACAGTTGGTCAGTCGCCAAAGCTATGCTTATGACTATCGAGTCAATGTGGTGCGCCCACCGCTGCGTGGTGCACAAGCGTTAGCTGCAAGCCCTAATCGTTTAAAACTTATCCAGCAGCTTAGCGCAGTACAGCACCTTGATGCTCGCCAACAAGCCTTGGTCACAGAGGGGGTCAATCACCAAACCCGTGAACAAAGCGAAGTGGGGCAAGTGATGGATATTTTAACCAAGCGCTTTGAGTTTGCCTCCACAGGTGTGGTAGATCTTCGCCGAGGGCAAATGTCAATCGTGCCTGAATTTCGCTACGTGCAGAACAATGCAGGGGCGTTTATCAAAGTGCCACTGGCGGCTGATTTTGCGCGCTCCAAAGTATATGCTGATTTGTCGGGACTCTCTGAGTTTGCCACCGACCCCCAATATGATGGACGCTACATTGAATATGACTATAGCAAACTGCTAAAAGATAAAAAGATAGATAAAAGAGCCTTATTCAAGGTATTTGAACAGATGTCACTGCTAAATGCCACCCTTGCCAAAGAAAGCGATTATCAGCCATTGGCTTTGACTACTGAAGATAAAGCCAAAGGTGTGAGCCAGCGCATTGGCTACCGCATTGGCTACAATCAAATGCTAGCCGAGTATTTGCTGTTCTTCCACGTCAATAAGCGCTACCTAAAATCATTCATCAATCCAGCCGATTTTGTCAAAGATGATGAGCTAAAGCAGCTTAGTAGCCTTGCCGTTAGCCCACGGTATCTGATGAAAAAAGCCTTTGACAGCCATGAGTTGGCAAGCGTTGAGGAAAAAGCGTATGAATCTGCCATGCGCCTGTATGAAGCCATTGATAAAATGCGGGCACAATCAGATGACAGCGCTGCTGACCCAGCCAGTGCCGATGCTGCAGAGGCTATGGACAGTTTAGAGACTCAAACAGCCACTGACGAGTCAACCACTGATGAGCCAACCACAGACGAATCAACCAGTGACGAATTGACTCAAACCGCAAAAGCCTTAGCAGCCTTTGACAAATACCAATCAGACAAATTGGTTAGTGCCGCCGCACTGGCAAAAATCATCGACACCAATCCGCAAGCGTTTAAAGTGCTGCAAGCTGAGATAAGCAAAGAGGCAAATAGCAGCTTTATGTCAATGGATGACGACATCCGTATCAGCTATGGACTCAACCGCCACAATCAACTACTCAATATGGTAGCAATGAGTGATTTACCAGCATTTGAAAAAACAACGCCGACAACCAATCAGCCTAAGACCCAAATGCGTACAGTGGTTAACTTTTATGATTATGGCAAAGCCCGCGTCAATCCTGATATCTTCAACAAGGCAATCACTTGGCAACAAGCATCAAAAGATAACAATTTATGGGCGGCGACAAAACAATCCAAAACCTTTGACAGTGATAAGAATTTAGAAGCCTTGTCCTATAGCTTGCTCAAACAAAACAAAGGGTTTGTCGAGACCTTTGTCACCCTTTATACCTACCAGTTTGTGTTGCAAAAAGATGAAGCAAGCCTGAGCGAAATAGATATGGCGGCGCTAAACGCCGCTGCAACCAAACTTGCAAAAATACAGGCTGATAATTATGCGGTCGTAAATACCTATAGCCGTCAGCAAGAGGCGGTTACAGACGCTGACGCCTATGTCGATGATGAGCTTGCTGAACATATCGCAGGGATTGTTGATAAAACATATCGCAATCAACAATACTTGCAACAGATTGCCAAACTTAAAGCGCAAGGCAAATCTGATGCCCAGATATTTAGCCAGTTGTATCAAACTATCAGCGACAAACCGAGCGATGTAGAAAGCGCAGCTGCAGTGGCGGCGGAAGCTGCAGCGGCAGTGGATGTTGTTGAAGAAAGCGAAGAACAACAAGCTTGTTCGCTGCTCTTGGACACAGATAAACTTGATAAAACATCACGCACCCGCCTTGCCAAAATCTGTGCAAAAATAGACAAAGCCACCGCCCAAGAACAGGCAGCGAGCCAGCAATCTGGCAACGCTGATACTGCATCAAGCGACGCGGCTACATCCGCACCCGTTCCCATGACGGCTGCCGATATTGCCAAGCAAAAGCAGGCGCGCGATAAGTTTAATCAATTACTGGGCGAAATCGCTATCGAAGACATGCAGACCCAAGCCAAGCATATCAGCCTATCTGATGAGGGAGATGATGAGTTAATTGAAAAACTCAAACCTCACTTTGAGGCGAGCTATGATTTTAATTATGATGCCTACAAGGCTGCCTATCAGTTGTTACTTTTGAGCCAATAAGCGGACAAACGAAGCATCAACTGCTGATAAGCCATATAAAACAGATAAAAGAAGCGGGATCACTAATGTATCCCGCTTTTTTGTACGTCAATCAATCGTGCCATTTTAACCATGACAGGTTTATAATACAGTACGAATACTTGCCGCTTCATCCAGCATTTTATACAAGCTATTGACTTGCTCGGCTTCTGTCAAATACACATTGGCACGTACTGAATGAAAACGACCGGTACGCGATGGATTGACAGTCAAACTTGCCAAATCAAATTCAGGAAATAAACTACCCAAAATTAATTTTACTTCATCGAGTAGCGTCTCTTTGTGGCCCTCATGACCGATGATGCTAAGCGGATAATCCATAGGAAAATTCCACAATTCTGGGTGCTGGATATCCGTAGGCTTCGCCGCTCGCGTACTACATGCAGCGGCTTCTAAGTTATTAAGCGTAATTGTTTTATCGTTCATGGCATCACCTAAGGTTGTATAAATTTCTTTAGGGTCTAAATGAGGGTAAAACCGATAATTTCAAGACGTTAGAGTTTGGCGTTGAAAAAAGCGCCATTCATAAACCTATCCATAACCCCATTCATAACCCAATTTATAGAAAAATTACATTCATAAATCCGCCCATAAAAAAACCGAGAACATTGTCTCGGCTTTCTTGGACGGAGATAACATTAATCATTCTCTAGGAATGAGCGTAAATGTTCTGAGCGAGAAGGGTGGCGCAGTTTACGCAGCGCTTTGGCTTCAATCTGACGAATGCGCTCACGGGTGACATCAAATTGTTTACCCACTTCTTCTAAGGTATGGTCGGTAGACATATCAATACCAAAACGCATTTTGAGCACTTTGGCTTCACGTTCGGTGAGGTTGGCCAACACTTCACGGGTAGCTTCTTTTAACCCTTGTGCCGTTGCTTCATCCACTGGGCTTGAAATGCTCGAATCCTCAATAAAATCACCCAAGTGACTGTCTTCATCATCCCCAATTGGGGTTTCCATTGAAATGGGCTCTTTGGCGATTTTGAGTACTTTACGGACTTTGACTTCGTCCATCTCTAAGCGTTCGCCCAATTCCTCAGGGGTAGGCTCACGTCCCATTTCTTGTAATAGCTGGCGCGATACACGGTTGATTTTATTGATGGTTTCAATCATGTGCACAGGGATACGGATGGTACGGGCTTGGTCAGCAATCGAGCGGGTGATGGCTTGGCGAATCCACCAAGTGGCATAAGTGGAGAATTTATAACCACGGCGATATTCAAATTTATCTACCGCTTTCATCAAGCCAATGTTACCTTCTTGAATCAAATCAAGGAACTGCAAACCGCGGTTGGTGTATTTTTTAGCAATCGAGATAACCAGACGTAAGTTCGCCTCAACCATTTCTTTTTTGGCGCGGCGGGCTTTGGCTTCACCCACAGACATGTTACGGGCGACCACTTTCATTTGGTCGATGTTCATACCAAGATTTTGCTCATGCTGCTGGATACGCCGTTGATACTGTAACACTTCATCAAGTACCCGCTCTAGTGTATCTGCAAAGGCAGGTTTACCTGCGATACGGTTAGGTAGCCAGTCAAGATTGGTTTCATTATGCGGAAAGGTTTTTCGAAACTCATCTTTTGGCATTTTACCACGGCGAATCACCAGTTTCATGATATGACGTTCGTTTTTACGCACGTCTTCATATACCTCACGCATCATATCCATGATATTGTCAGAGACGCGGCTATTGAGCTTAAATAGCATAAAGCAGTTAGCAAGCTCATTCATCGCCGCTTTGACCACGTCGCTATCGCGGTCATGGGTGGCTAATAAATCTTTGACCTTGGTGAACAATTGCTCTAATTCTTCAAAGCGCAGACGCACTTCTTCAGGGTCAAGACCACTGGCTTCTTCGGTATCGGCATCTTCACTGACTTCGCCATCGGCTTCTTCGATTTCATCGGCGTTTTCGGCTTCATCATCGAGTTCATCCTCGGCTTTGTCGTCTTTGACTTTGGGTTTGATAATCGGTAACGCGATTTCCACTTCTTCGTCATCGGCAAGGGGAATGACATCAGCGGCTTCAGGGTCAAGAAAACCGGTAATAATATCCGAGACTTTCTTTTCACCTTCAAAGGTTTGGTGGTATTCATTAATGAGCATAGCCACGGTACCTGGCCAAAAGGTCATGGCATGTTGTACATCTCGAATACCATCTTCGATACGCTTAGCAATCGCGATCTCGCCTTCACGGGTGAGTAGGTCAACTGTACCCATCTCACGCATGTACATACGCACAGGGTCAGTGGTGCGACCTGGCTCAGATTCTACTGAGGCAAGTACCGCAGCGGCTTCATCGACAGCAATTTCGTCATCATCCGCATCATCGCTAAGCATAATGTCGTCTTCATCAGGCGCGGTCTCAAAAATCTTGATGCCAACGTCTGTGAGCATTTGAATAATATCATCAATTTGGTCACTTTCAGTTACTGATTCGGGGAGTTGGTCATTGATCTCAGCATAGGTGAGATAACCTTGCTCTTTACCTAATTGAATCAGCGTGGCTAATTGAGAAGTTGAATGTTCGCTCATGAGGGCTCGCTTTGATATTGGTTAAAAAATAAATAATGTAATAGCACGACAAATAAGCTAATGACTGTATTTCTTCATTTTTATCAAGGGATACACCCTGCAAATGACAGTCGAGGACTAAATAAAGATTTAGTATGATTAAAAAGCGGTAGTCAACCTATTATTATAACGGATTATATGAGGTTCGCGGGGAGAAAATTAAAGGCAAAGCGGGTAAGTTTTCGCTTTATGCGGCATTTCGCGCAGTTTTTGGCGGGTTATTTTGGTAAATTAATCAATATCAAGCTCGATTGCCCCTCTGACTTGACAACAGCAAGGTAGGATTTCGTCATCATCTAACATCACCAGTGGCTCATTGATGTATTCGATACGGGTGTCATGGTGGCGACGGCGGTATTTGAGCTTACAAGTACCGCAATAACCTTCAAGACATTGGTGATTGGCAGGGATTTTTGAGCGAAGCATGCCTTGTAGCAACGTCTCGGCGTCATGCAGATAAAACTGCGTGTTGTTGGTAAAAATCCATGCCATAATCGATTATATTGCCTAAATAAAATAAGCGTATGACGAATTACAATTCAAAATCATCAAACGCATCATCACTTAGCTCTGCGTCAATTTGACCGACTAAGTAAGAGGTGATTTCAGACTCTTGTGGCGCGACTTGCACGTTGTCTGAGGACAACCAAGCATTGATCCAAGGAATCGGATTATTTTTAATTGCCGCAAATATAGGGGGTAAGCCAATCGCATCCATACGTAGGTTGGTAATGTATTCGACGTATTGCACCAAGATATTTTCATTCAAGCCAATCATTGAGCCATCTTTAAACAAATATTTTGCCCATGCTTTTTCTTGTTCAGCCGCGTCTTTGAAAATTTCAATGGCTTGCTGTTGGCAGGCTTCGGCGATTTCTACCATGTCGGGGTCATCTTTGCCCGATTGCATCAAATTAATCATATGCTGGGTGCCGTTTAGATGAAGCGCTTCATCACGGGCAATCATTTTGATAATTTTGGCATTACCTTCCATCAGTTTGCGCTCAGCAAAGGCAAATGAACAGGCAAACGACACATAAAAACGAATCGCTTCTAGCACATTGATAGCCACCAAACATAGATACAATTTGGTTTTAAGCAGGCGTAAATTAACCTCGACGGGTTTACCATCGATGACATGACGACCTTCACCGTATAGGTTATATAGCTGAGATAGTTGATAAAGCTCGTCATAGAACTTGGCAATCCCTGTCGCGCGCTCTAGGATAAAAGGATTGTCAACGATATCGTCGAATACTTTGCTTGGGTCATTGACCACGTTACGAATAATATGGGTATAGCTACGAGAATGGATGGTCTCAGAAAATGACCATGTTTCAATCCACGTTTCTAACTCAGGAATCGACACCAGCGGCAGTAGCACGGCATTGGGGCTACGACCTTGAATTGAATCAAGCAAGGTTTGGTACTTTAGGTTGCTTAAGAAGATATGCTGTTCATGTACTGACAAGTTGCTAAAATCCAAGCGGTCTTTGGAAACGTCAATTTCTTCTGGACGCCAAAAAAACGACAATTGCTTTTCAATCAACTGCTCGAAAACAGGGAATTTTTGTTGGTCGTAACGTGCCACATTGACAGGCTGACCAAAAAACATCGGCTCAAGCAATGGGTCATTTTTGGTTTGGCAAAAGATGGAATATGACATAGCGGTGAATCTTCTTCAATCAAAGTTCAAGACAAGTGGCGTAGCAGTATCACTTAACAAATAAGTCAGTTTACAAATAAGTCAGCTAACAAGTGCATTAACTGGCTAATGTGCTTGGCTATTATAGATAACAACATATAGAAATTGCAATCCACCCAAGGATTTGATTTATAAGGATAAAATTTATAAGGTATTGAAATATATACATATTCGCATATCAAAAAATAACTAATTAAATTCATTGACATTTGAAAATCTATATATTGTGTTTTTATTTTTACACACACGCAATAAAAAAGACGACTGTCAAAGCCGTCTTTTTGGTTAGATGGGACGATTAGCCAAGATAGGCATTGTACATCCACACCAATTTTTCTTGTTCTTGCACATAGGCAGTCAATTGGTCGGCAGTACCTTGATCGTCATCTTCGTCCGCTAGGTCAATGATTTCGCGTTCTTTAGCGATAGTCATAGTCAGACCGGTTAAAATACCTTTCACACACGCCACACCGTCAGAGACGTTTTTGTCTTCTTTGATGCTTGAGATTTTTAAGAAATCGCTATAAGCATGTAGTGGTGTACCTTGTAAGGTCAAAATACGTTCAGCAATTTCATCAATCTGGATTTGTAGCGCAGTATATAACTCTTCAAACTTCACATGGAGGGTAAAGAAGTCTGAGCCACGGACGTTCCAGTGATAGCCACGCACATTGGTATAGAACACATGATAATTGGCTAATAAGGTATTTAATTGCTCAACAATGGCACTCATGTCTGCAGCGGCTAAGCTGATATCGCGTGTTTTACTTGAGCCAGATTTGGAAGCGGTAGATTTGGGGGTAGTCACTTTTTCACCTGATTTATCGGTATTGTCTAATTGTTCTGAGTCTTGTTTGGTTGCTGATTGCTTTGTAGTGGCTTGTTTTGCCATGTTGTTATCTCCTAAAATGATGATTTTTATTTGTTTAGGACTTAATTGTAAGCCTAAATAATCTGTTATTAAAATTAATCGTTTTTATCGGTACGTTTAATTTTATCAATTAAAATATACGGTATTACCCTAAAAATAATATCAAACATTTGACGCAGCTGTGTGCAAATTTGGTAAATAGTTTTGCTTGCCGCCATAAAAAAACTGCAGTTTCTTGGCTGCAGTTTTTGTGGTCATCGATAATTAGTTGTTGTCTTAGTCTTAATTGTTTTCTGGGAAATATTTATCAGTCGGTTTGTCGGTTAGATCAAAACCTGGTTGTCCGATGTTTTGCTGTAAATGATGACGTAAGGTATCAATCGGGAATTTTTGGTTGGCAAGGCGTTTGGGGACGATTTGGCTGCCTTGTTGGCTTTCACCCGTTTTTGGATTTTTGACATCAAACATCATAAAAATATAATCAGGCGTTTCTTGCCAGTTGGTGACATTGTCCCATTTGATGACCGCTTGCTGCATACCGCTGCTACGTACCAAAGGCTGATTGTAGCCGCGTGGCATGGCGGGAATGTTGGGTGCAGGCATGGACATCACTACCCCGTGCTGCTGTACGCCAAGCTTGATTTGTTGCATCTCTGGGGGCATACTTTGGCTTGCCATTTGTTTTTCAAATTCGCGTTTGACATACCATTTAAGACCGTAGGTACGCGCCAGCAAATAAATCACCACACCCACGAGCATCAACCAAAAAATAATGGTGGAATAACCGTGCACAAAAATCAGACCTAAAATCGCTAGCACCACGATGACTGCCAAAATTGCCCAAGTTTTTGGGGTGATTTTGGTCAAAGTTTGGTTGTTGGCATCAAACAGCTGTAGCTGTGCTTGACGAAACTCGTCCTCAGTCAGATTCAAATCCACAGGTTGTAGGGTGTAAGGGTACAGAGCCATAAACAATTCACTCACTATCAAACGATAGTTACAAAACGATAAAAGAAGGCTTATCTTACCCAACCTTGACCCAAAAATAAACCTAACAACGCACTTTTTGATAAATTTTTGTTTTCCGCCAATGCAGCGAGGGGCGAACGCCGATAAGCGCATACCGATAAATCATCAATTTGCCGTGTATTTCTAGTCGCTACCGTGAAAAATCGCTGCAATCTTGGTATCATACATGCTGATATCAACAGCCATTTTGCTGCTTTAACTCAAGTTTGAACAATTTAAGGAACTTATCGCCATGATCGACCCAAAATTACTGCGTACAGAACTAGACACGGTCGCCGAAAAACTTGCCAAACGCGGCTATGAGCTTGATAAAGAATTTTGGCAGCAAGTCGAAGAACAGCGCAAATCCATTCAAGTCAAAACCGAAGAACTACAAGCCAAAAAAAATGCGGGCGCCAAACAAGTCGGCTTGATGAAACGTAATGGCGAAAATACTGACGCCTTGATGGCAGAAATGGCAACCATCAGTAGCGATATGAAACAAGCAGAAGACGCGCTTAAAGCCTTGCAAGATAAAATTCTAGCGGCAGCTTTAACCATCCCAAACTTGCCTGATGACAGCGTGCCGGCAGGTAAAGATGAAAACGATAATGTCGAAATGCGTCGATGGGGCGAGCCGCGGCAATTTGAGTTTGAGGTCAAAGACCATAGCGACTTGGGCGAAGACTTGGGGCTACTTGACTTTGAAATGGCAGCAAAACTGACTGGCTCACGGTTTAGCGTGCTAAAAGGTCAACTCGCCAAACTCAACCGCGCCTTAATTGCCTTTATGCTTACTACCCATACCGACAAATACGGCTATACGGAAATGTATGTGCCGTATATGGTCAATGCCGACAGCCTACTAGGTACAGGGCAATTGCCAAAGTTTGAAGAAGACCTATTTAAGCTGCGCGGTGAAAAAGAGTATTACTTAATTCCTACTTCAGAGGTACCGCTTACCAACAGCGTGCGTGACAAAATCCTAGACCCTGAAGCGTTGCCAATAAAAGTCACTGCCCATACCCCCTGTTTTCGTAGTGAAGCGGGCAGTGCCGGGCGTGATACCCGCGGCTTGATTCGTCAGCACCAGTTTGAAAAAGTCGAAATGGTGCAAATCGTCCATCCCGAGACTTCAATGCAAGCCTTAGAAGACATGACAGGACAAGCGGAATATATCTTGCAGCAGCTTGGATTGCCGTATCGGGTGATTGTGCTGTGTGGTGGTGATATGGGCTTTGGCGCGGTGAAAACCTATGATATCGAGGTGTGGCTACCGTCTCAGACTACCTACCGTGAAATCTCTAGCTGCTCAAACTGTGGCGACTTCCAAGCGCGCCGTATGCAAGCGCGTGTCAAAGACGGCAAAAAAACCGAGCTGGTACATACCCTAAACGGCTCAGGGCTTGCGGTGGGTCGTACCTTGCTTGCGATTATGGAAAATTACCAAAATGCCGATGGTACGATTACGGTGCCTGAAGTGTTACGTCCGTATATGGGCGTTGATGTGATTGGTTAGTGGTAACAGTGAAAAAATAGCCAGTTGCTTGACTGGCTGTTTTTTTACGACATTTTAATCATTAGATTGTACTGAGGTTAACTTATTCATACGTGTCTAGTATTTCAAATATCACATGAATAGGGCTGATTCAAAGTTCTTAACGATTAATGAAACCCCAATTTCATCTCTTTATAAGCTATTATTGACCCAAAATAATATAGCAAACTTTATGAATAATCATAATTTAATATTAATTAAATAGGAAAAAAGAGCTGATAATTAGTTAAATAGGATATAAATGTAGAGACTATAGACTTTTAACTTCTTGATATAAATCAATTAAGTGATTGACTGACATGTCCAACAAAGGCTCATACATGAAAGAATTGACATGAATATTTTCTGGAGTCATTAAATTCACTTTTTCTAAAATTTTTAATTTTGGATTATTTGATTCATACTTTTGTTTATATAATTTAATTAATTCAAAGGTTTGGTTTGATGAAATTACTGGAAGGGGTTGAATCTGTGAAATTATATACTCTTCGGCTTTTAGTCGAATACTGATTGAAAGTAAAATTTTGTTTTCAAGTTTAATTTCATCAATGTTTGGATCAGTTGTCAAAGAATGACAAATGTTGATAAGAGTGTCATAGACTTTTTCATTGGCAAATGGCAATGATTGAATTTCAATACGACTCGAATAATTTTTTGCTACTTGTAATATATCATCAAAAGTAATTGATTTTGTATCGCTTTTCATATGCAAACAAGATGTTAATAATAGAAAATCTAAGTTTTCCCCGTGCATGTATTCTATTATATTTCTAAGAAAAGGAATAAAACTTACAAATATTACCTTGTCATTAAGATTTTTAATGAAATAGTTAATTATACTTTTAGTATAGCCACCTTTATTTAGAATAATTTTTCGATTAGTGACATCCTTAGTAGCCATGTACATATTTTTGTTATTTAAAACCCTTGAAGAAACAGTTCTATAAAAGTCAAAATTGTGAGTTAATACAATAATTCTAAATTTCGGGTCATGATTCAGTTCACGTATATATTCAATTATTGCGTACTTGTTTTTGTAATCGAATGAATCTGCAATATCATCTAGTATGATTAATGAAATATCGCTTTCAGTTCTGCGAGCTTCTACTTCAAATAACATTTGTAGAATAAAAAATGCACGTTGCTCACCCTTACTTAAGACATCAAATAATTGCTTTTTATTTTCAAGCCGTAACTGTTGCTCATTTTCCTCATACATAAAATTAATAATGGGAGTATTATCATTTAGAATAATATCTTTTTGATTTTGCAACTCTAAAACAAATGGTACATGAAATCTTTGATTAAAAATATTTATAACTTTTTTCCATGCTTCAGATTCTTTGTTTGCCGAATCAATTATTTGCTCAATTTCATGTTTTTTATCTAAATAAAGTTTAATGAGGTCGTCATATTCACTTTTAATTTCGAGAAGATAGTTTTTCCAAATTTCTTTTTTAAAATCTTCATAGTTATGAAGTTTAACTAATATCAAATTATTTTTTTCTAGGTTCTGTTGAACATTCAAAGCTTCAGCCAATGATAAGCAAAGGCTAGAGCG
>NZ_DAMALV010000022.1:0-36809 GCF_032069585.1 Moraxella sp. CTOTU48268 | reverse complement strand
ATTGTGGTGCCAATCGGTTGTTGTGATTGTTGAATTGCTAATAAGTCTGCCATGATACTACCAAATTTTACTTTATCTAGTTATTTGAAGGTGCAGTTATCTTAAGTAAAATTCATAAAAAATGTCTAAAGTTGCTTAGACATTTTTTATAATTGAACTATAGATTAGTTAATTGATACTTGAGATAATGTTTGAATCGATCGTTTGGTCTGCATCTACTTCCGCTTTATAAATTCCATTAGTCACATTAAATTTATTTACGTTGTAAGTAGATCCATAAATAGAATCTAATCCTTGTGCTTTGATAAATACCTTTTTATTAGCTGCGATATCTAATAAATGGGTACCACCAACAAACTGTTCATATTGGTTAGGATTCACCCCTACACGATTTGCCATAATTTTAACCGCTTCGTCGTGGGTTTTGGGATCATTAATGTATTTTACCGTTTTATCCCAAACTTGAATGATTTTTTTCCATTCTTCTTCATGACCTGCAAGTTTAGCCTTATTGACAGAAATCGTATCGTAAATTAGTCCTGGCTGATCTTTCGAGCTAAAGATGATTTTTGACCCAGGGACTGCTTTTAATGCCTGATTCGCCACAGGTTGCCAAACGGCAATCGCATCGACTGAAGATGTTGCAAATACTTGGGGTAATTCGTTCGTTGCTGAGTTAGTGATTTTGACATCACTAATTTTAGCACCATTTTTTTCTAAGGCAGTCGTTAACAGTAAATGGTCAACTAATCCTTGTTCAAGCGCGACTGATTTGCCTTTCAAATCGTTGATATTATTGATGCCAGGCTTTGCGATAATGACATCATTACCCGCAGAATAGTCAGTGGCTAAAATAACGACACCTTTAGTACCTCCAGAATTGATAACTAGATTATCACCATTTGTGACCATAACTGCATCAATCTGATTGGCACTAAATGCGGATAATGATGCTGAGTAATCAAACCATTTGAAATCAACATTAACACCAGCATCTTTTAACCAGCCTTTATCAATGGCAACTTGCCAAGCCACCCAACCTGGCCAATCACTATAACCAATAGTGATTGCAGGTTTCGTATTGCTTGACTCAGTGGTACTGGCATTAGTTTCTTTCTTTGGCACTTCAGCATTATTACTACAACCAAATAATGAAATGGTCAAAATTGGTAATAAAGCTAATGAAATCTTGTTCATGGTCTTCACCTTTTTCTATAACTTAAAATTAGTTGGTAGTTTTCAAGCTTTTGATATAGGATTTCCATCCTCCGAATTTAGTAATGTCTATTGCATTTTTTAAAGCGCCTGGTTCACAAATAAAACCCTTAACGAGCTTGTCACTCACGGTTTTAATCGTTCCAATTCCGAGTGGTTCCGGTATGAGAGAGAGAAAAGCCCCAAAATTTGCAATCGGCATTCGCCAAATTTCAATTAGTATTTCTTCTCCGTTTTCAGCAACATGCTCTAATCCAGGTTTTAAGGGCTGCGCATTAGTCAAAACATAAAGGCGGTATTCTTTGGCAGTTTTTGTGGTCTCAATCAGTACCGCTTGGTTATCAGTTAACTGGTAATTGAGTGGCATATTGGTGAGATGTGCGCCGACTACAGCAACATCAATTGTTGAATCAGGTAAAGGTGCAAGAGTTAAAGATACTGAGAACTGTTTTATACTGTCGCTATTACCAACTGGTAAGTCATTTAATGATTGCCATTGAACACCAAATTGCGCCAATGCTATATCATGCCAAGCTGGTGCGATCATGGTAATACCACTTGGTAATCCATCTTCTCTAATAAGATTAGGTAACGCGATGGCAGATAAATCAGCTAAATTAACAAAATTGGTATACGAACCCATATGGCTATTTTTGGTGAGTGGGTCAGCCTCTACTTCTTTGATGGTATAAATGGTAGGTGCAGTAGGCACCATTAAGGCATCAAACTCTGCTAGTGTTTCATTAATCAGTTGGGAAAATCTTGCTCGTCGGTACTCTGCTTGCATCGTATCGACTGCATTGAATTTGTCCCCCTGATCAATAATTTGATGAATTACAGGGTGAGTTTTATCACGATCTACTAAGCTATCTATTGACGCGGTTCTTTCAGCTACCCAAGCATCGTTATATAAAGCCGAAGCCAATTCATTAAATACAGTAAAATCGATAGGAACTATTTCAAAATTTAACTGTCTTAATTTATCTACAGCTATTTTAAAGGCTTTCTCACTAGTTTTATCACCATAAAATTCTAATTGCTTTGGAATAGCTATTTTATTTTTACTAAAGGCAGATGGTACATTACCCGGATGTTTGCGACTATAATCATCTAGTTCATCATGACCTTGCATAACATGTGCAACTTGCCAAGCATCTTCAACTGTTAAGGCAAATATTGAGATAACATCTTGAGTACGGCAAGCCGGAATAAGTCCATAAGTTGAGAACCAGCCTTTTGTAGGCTTTAACCCCACAATATTATTATGCCCTGCAGGGACTCTACCAGAGCCAGCCGTATCAGTACCTAATGAAAATGGAACCAAACCATTCGCTACGACCACTGATGAGCCCGAACTCGAACCACCGCTGATGTATTTTGGATTAAAGCTATTTTTAACCGCACCGTAAGGTGAGCGTACCCCAACCAATCCCGTAGCAAATTGATCCAAATTCGTTTTACCTACAACAATTGCACCTGCTGCTTTGAGTTGCTTTATTACAGTAGCATCTTCGGTTGCAACATACTGGATATCGGGGCAAGCGGCCGTTGTGGGAAAATCTATAACATCAATATTGTCTTTAACAGCAAAGGGCACACCAAACAATGGTAACTCATCAGCTGATTTATCGGAAAGCACCTCGATTTGGCGTTGTAATTGTGATTCATCAGCAAGTGTGATCCACGCATTATCTTCATTACTGAAATTTCTGACATACTCAAATAGATCTTTTAAAGCTATTTTTTGCTCTTGATAAGCATTTTTCCATTCTTTTATGGTCCAATGTCGCATTTGTTCGTGTAACACTTTAAATCCTCATAACTGTAATTATTTAGTTTTTGATAGCTATTTTTTTCTTGAAAATATATAGCGATAATTATTAGTCCGCGCACAAAGTAGTTGAAGTAACAACTGTGGAACATCTAATTGCTTCAATAAAGATTTTAAAGAAAACATTTATTTTTCTCCTTCTATTTCAATATCTTAAATAATAAAAAACAGGACTAGTAGATAAATGCAGTTTGTATGCCAAGTTATTTTTTGAATAATTAAGTGAGTTAACGTGTTTTTTAAAAGAAAAATAGTCATAATGGGGTGTTATTTTTTTTGCTTTCACGATAATAAATTTAAAACGCCACTTAAGAGTGCAAAATTCAGTAGGTTTGCACCAAATTGATATTGCGTTCACAATATTCTGAGCAAAAAAATAGCCCACCTTGGTGAGCTATTTTTTCAATAGTAAAATATTTATTCAGGCGCTAAAACGAGTAATGCCTGCCCTGTTTTTACCGTATCCCCTTGATGGATTAAGACTTGATCCACGCGCATTCGTTTTGGCGCCACAATTGGAATTTCTATTTTCATTGCTTCAATGATGGCAAGTACTTCATTTTTTGTGACATTATCGCCAACCTGACATTCAACTTTCCAAATTGAACCTGCCATATGGGCTTCGACCACAAGCCCCCCTTCTGGCACTTCAAGCGTTTCAAGCTCGGGTGTTTTATCCATGTCTTCCGCAACATATTCATTAAGACCTGCTTGTTTCCAGCGTTCACGTTCGGCATCAAAGTTTTTTTGTTGTACTTGCTTAAATGAGTTAATCGATGCTTCATTATCCTTTAGAAATTGATTATATTCACTTAGATTTAATATCCCGTCTTCTATACGTAATTTCAAACGCCCTGCCTTAAAGTCTTCACGCATTTTTAACAATTCATTTTCTGACACTTCATAAAAGCGAATTTGATCGAAGAATCGCAGAAGCCACGGTTGACCTGCTTCAAAATTTGGATTTTCACGATAACGTGACCATACTTGGGTCGTACGTCCTACAAATTGATAACCTCCAGGCCCTTCCATGCCATATACACACATATAAGCCCCGCCAATCCCAACCGCATTTTCTGGGGTCCATGTACGAGCAGGATTGTATTTTGTGGTAACTAGTCGTTGTCTAGGATCCAATGGTGTAGCAACAGGTGCACCCAAATATACATCCCCTAATCCCATCACAAGATAGCTGGTATCAAAAAACATATCTTTGACTGCTTGCTTGGATTCTAAACCATTGATACGTCGAATAAATTCAACATTATCAGGACACCAAGGCGCATCCGCTCTTACAGTCTTGGCATACCGCTCAACAGCAAGATTGGTTTGCGA
Source organism: Moraxella sp. CTOTU48268 (assembly GCF_032069585.1). NCBI lineage: Bacteria > Pseudomonadati > Pseudomonadota > Gammaproteobacteria > Moraxellales > Moraxellaceae > Moraxella > Moraxella sp. CTOTU48268. The sequence continues at coordinate 32,428 of NZ_DAMALV010000022.1, read as the reverse complement.
GTCTTGCCATGCTAATGGTAAATATACCGTACGTGATGGCACTTGCATTTGGCTAATATCTGGTAAAACATCTTCTGCATTAATAAGAATATTAAGTAATGTTTTCTGATCTAATAGCAAACAATCAAAATGAATCTGTAAAGAACGAATACCAGGGGTTAGATCTATGATGCCTGTTAGTTTTTGTGAGATTAACCACTCCATTAAGCCATGAACCCTAAATCGTAAATTAAGGTCTAGTACTTGCTCGCCATATTCCACTAACAAATAATTGTTGCCCGCAGGTCGATAGACGACTTTTAGGTATTGGTTATTTGTATGTTGTGTCGCCAAAATTGGAGAGTTTAGCGTAGCAGGTTCAGCAGTAAATTTGCATTCATAATTTACTTTATCTATACCTACTGCCTGAATTTTAGCTGCATATTTTTCTGCCATTATCTTGGCAGTATCATAGCTGACAGGAATAAAGCTAATCGTGTCGCCTGCTTTTAATTGTCCTACTTTCCATAATTCACTACTAATAATCACTGCGGGACATACAAAACCGCCTAGACTTGGACCATCTGGACCTAAAATAATTGGCATGTCACCCGTGAAATCAATGGCACCGATGGCATAAGCATTATCATGAATATTAGAAGGATGTAATCCAGCTTCACCACCATCTGTTCTGGCCCATTGCGGCTTCTCACCAATTAAACGAATACCCGTACGGCTTGAGTTAAAATGGACTTCAAATTGCTGTGCAAAAAAACGTTCGATATCTTGGTTGGTGAAAAAATCAGGTGCACCATGCGGACCATACATCACAGCGATTTGCCAATGATTATCAAAGCTAGGAATCTGATCCTGCTTTAACATTGTTGCACTATTTAGCGTTACTTCGGTAATGGGTAGCATATCACCAATGAGTAGATTTCGACCTGCATGTCCGCCAAACTGTCCTAAAGTAAACGTGGCTTGTGAACCTAAGTATTTAGGGACATGAACACCTTGTTTAATACCGATGTAGCTGCGCAATCCATGAGTTATCTTTCCGCATCGTAGAATTTGTCCTTTTTTAATATTGATCGTCTGCCACATTTCAATTGGTATATCATCTAGCCAAATTTCCATGACTGCACCTGTGATAGCGATTTGGCTATTACAATGGAATTTTAAGCTTGGCCCTTGCAACGTACATTCAAGGCCTGAGGTGTTGAAAGGGTTGCCTAGCAATTGGTTAGCGACATTTAATGACAATGGGTCAATTGCCCCTGATGGTGGTACACCAACATTCCAAAAGCCAATTCGCCCTTCTACATCTTGTACGGAAGTTTGAATACCCGCTTGTAAAACTTCGATTTTTTGTGTTTTCCAAACAAAGCTATTGAGGAAACGGGTGGTTTGCTCGCCTTGTTTAAAAACGTTGCTAGATACGATATGTTGTAGATACTCCAAATTGGTTTCGATACCTGCAATTTTAGTTTTCTCTAGAGTCTGCGATAATTGATTAATCGCCTTCTCACGACTATCTGCTTTTACGATGATTTTAGCTAGCATAGGGTCATAGAATGATGAAACCTTAGAGCCTGTTTCCACCCAAGTTTCATTACGTGCTTTAGGGTCAAAAACTACTTCAGTTAATAATCCTGAGCTTGGTTGGAAGTTTTTGATCGGGTCTTCAGCGTAGAGTCGCACTTGGATTGAATGCCCATTAGGTAGTAGCGGTTGAGTTGGCATTTTCCAATCGTTACCTGCCAAGGCAACCATCCACTTAACTAAATCTACATTAAAAATCTCTTCAGTCACTCCATGCTCAACTTGCAAGCGAGTATTGACTTCCAAAAAATAAAATTGCTGATTATCTTTATCTAAAACAAATTCAACAGTACCTGCTGATCGATATTTGACCGACTGCATTAGTTTTATTGCTACCTGCTGAATGTATTGGCGCTGTTCGTTGGTTAGATGGGGCGCTGGCGTTTCCTCTATGACCTTTTGATTGCGTCGTTGTACAGAGCAATCTCTCTCGCCCAGTGCCACAACATTGCCTTGTCCATCTCCAAAGATTTGTACCTCAATGTGGCGAGCATTTTGTACAAATTTTTCCAAGTATAATCCTGCATCTTTGAAATTGGCTTGTGCAAGATAAGCTACCGTTTGGTAAGCTTCAGTTAGTTCTGATGCGTTCCAAACCAATCGCATACCAATACCACCGCCACCCGCAGTACTTTTTAACATCACAGGATAGCCAATACGATTAGCTTCCTGTATGGCATGAGCTAAGTCATTTAGCAATGAACTACCAGGAAGTAGTGGCACTTGGTTTTGTATCGCAATTTCTCGAGCAGTATGCTTAAGCCCGAAAGCACGCATTTGTTCAGGTGATGGACCTATAAAGGCAATATCCTGCGCTTCACATAATTCTGCAAAATTAGCATTTTCTGATAAAAAACCATAGCCGGGGTGTATACCTTGGGCCTGTGTCTGCTTGGCAACTTCAAGTATTCTTTCAATATTTAAATAACTTTGCTGTGCGGGTGACTCACCAATATATACTGCCTCATCAGCTAATGTAACATGTAGCGAGTCTTTGTCAGCTTCAGAATAAACGGCAACGGACTGGATACCCATTTTCTTTAAACTACGAATAATACGGCAAGCAATGGCACCGCGATTGGCAATTAGCACTTTACTTAACATGTTGATGACCTTTGTGATTTATTTTGGGTTAATTAATTGCCTTGATGGATAACCAGTTGGATCGGTGTTGGATTATATGCATTACAAGGGTTATTTAACTGCGGACAGTTAGAAATTAGGACGATTAAATCAGTCAATGCTTGAATCTCTACAAATTTGCCTGGTGCAGAGATACCATCACCAAAATTTAGATCACCATCAGAAGTAACTGGTACATTCATGAAGAAATTAATATTCGGACCAATGTGCCTTACATTTAATTGATAAGCTTTGGCAATCGGGTGAGTGCTTAATGCAAACATAAAATTATTGCGACAACTATGCATTGGATAAGTATTATGATGGTAACGCACGGTATTACTTTCACAAGAACATGCTCCTCCTAATGTGTCATGTCGTCCACAATTATCATCATGAATAATGGCGATTTTGCGTCCATAGTTACTGTATAGGGCTGTACCTTTTTCAAGATAAATTTGCTGATTAAGTGCCAAAGTATCTGTAGCACTGTATCGCTCATCAGGATTCTCTGCACTAATAAACAAGGTATCTACTGCTTGATTGCCCTCTAAATCAACTATACGAAAAAATTGCCCTGCTTTGACCTCACCCATCCAAGCTTCACCCGCTGGGCATACTTCATTTAACAATGCATTGGCAAAAGTAGACGGTGTAATTCTAGACTGGCTATTGAAGTGATTGGCTTGCATTTTTTAATCCTTATTGTTATTTACTCATCAATTTTTAAATTGCATAATAGGTTGTAGTATTAGCAAAACCCCGAATATTTTGCTCGCAAGAATCACGGCAAATGTCTTTATCGTTTAAAGGAAATGCTTTATAAAAATTAAGCTCAATATCGGCGGGTTGATAATTTGAGGATTTATCTAATCCATGTGGCGCAGCAGATAAAAAAACCAAACAGTTCATCTCAAAACGCATTTCGATAATTTGGTTTTGATTGTCAGTTGCTTGATACGTTAAATTACCCTCATCATCTGGCGTAACTTTGGAAAACAAATTAACGGTTGCACTCAAATCTTTCGCACTTAAATTAAACTTACTCATTTCAATAAGCAAACTGTCAATACCATTTTGATACATGTCATTACGCGCTTGCTCAAAGGTTTTTTGACCAAAGTTTGCTATTATCTGTTCTGGTCGACTAGGCCCACACAACACATCATTCCAGCCATGCTCATCAAAGACTATTGATGCCATGACGCGCCCTAAGTCCGAATACAGTACATTGCCTGCGGTAAGATAAGCCGTGTGCTGCGCTTTAAGGCTATCTGGCATATTAAACCGCTCTAGTTTTTCTTCTGCGTTGACACAATACATTGATACGTTCGCATTCTCCGATAAGGCTTTTAGCTGCAGTAATGTTCCCCGCTGCACTCTTCCTGACCAGTGATGTCCGCCAGGCAGTAGAATTTGTTGAAGTCGTTTTTCATCATGATAGTTATTAATTACTTGATTATTATCAGACATTGTTTATCTCCGAGATCGTATGTTATTTAAAATCAACTAACTTGGTAGGAGAATTCAAAATTTGTGCCATCTGTATGTTTTTCAGAAAATGGCGAAAACTTCATGATTCTTGATAAATGGGGAATAAAGAGTGAGCGGTGCATAAAAGCCAATTCGTTATGCACTCATTTCATGCATCAAGTGCACTAATTTGACTCAATTGTTTTTAGTGGTGCAAATACCCTTAACTATTTCACTACTTTACTATTTTTAGTTAAGTGAGTTTGTTCTTGATTAAACCAATTGATACCAAAATTGGTCGTTGGTGATTGAGTAATAAAAGAAAAATGCGGTTGATAAACATCTAATTTGAAAAATAATTTGTACAGTTCGCCACTAATATATTTATATTGGAATAAACTTCCATCTGAGTCAAAATTAAAGCCCTCTAAATTCAGCTGCTGATTGACTAAATCTGATTGGGTGGAGTAACTAATCTTTCCTTTTGTCAAAGCAACAGACACTTCATAACTTGTAAAGATAGACTCAGTAATTCCATCAACATTAGAAGTCGCTGGCAATGTTGAAAATTTATCTAATATAGCTTGATCTGTAGGCAATCGAGATTGAGCATATGCAACGCAATCTCCAGCTATGATATATCCCCCATCTAGGGGCATTTTAACTCCTTTATTTATATCTTGGGCTTGATAAATTCGTAAGCCACACCATAGACCTTCATTGGCTTGTTGCCGCCAATCTTCCACATAGGCCCCTGAAGGCGCAAATTCTAATATTGCATTCCCTATAGGCAATAGTTTGGCAGGTTCTGGCCACTGATTATGTAATTGATAGCTATGACGAATATCCCATGAGAGCGTTTGCGTTGCTGTGTCCCAAATTGTTGAGCCTAGCCAGCCTTGCCTATCCAAAATTGGGGTATTCAAAGGATCACTCAAGCGAAGATCAATGGTAAATGAAGCAGATTGAAACCAATACACAATCGTCGTTTCATCCGTCAATCCATTAAAAAAGGTAATGCTTTTACGTCTAAAGCAGCCGTACAAATAACTAGGTAATGCGATGTCTGTAGAGGCAAATGGCTTTAGTTGACTAAGTAGTTGATATAAATTCATTGGTGAACGACGCTCTCTGCCAAACCAAAATTAATAGGTGTAAGGTCATTGCTCATTACAAGCTCGCCATTTTGTAACCGTTTTTTTAAGTAATTAAAACTTTGAACGGTTTGATTAAATAAATGCTCGCCGCATTTGATGGCGGGGTATTTTGGATGTGCTGTATCTATCAGGGGTTTAACAATAAAATCATAGTTACATGAAAAGAAAAATGGAAAAGCATAGCGTTCTTCTTGTACTTTTTTTACGTGATGTTTTGTTGCTATGTATTGACCATTGGATATTACCTGCATCATATCGCCAATGTTCATCACTAAGGTGTCCTCGATTAAAGGAACATCCACCCATTCACCATTTTTTGACAACACTTGCAGCCCTGGTGCCGTCGGCAATAGCAACGTAAAAAACTCATAGTCCGTATGAGAGCCTATCCCCAAACTATCTTGTGCATTAGGATTATAGGGATAATGTATCAATCGCAGCTGGCTTGGTGCAAACGTTAAGTGTTCATCAAAGTAGGTTTCAGTCAAGCCTAACGCTAGTGCTAATGCCCTAAAAATTTGATGACCTATCTGTCTGATATGCTGATAATACTGCTGTACCGTCTCTTTAAATATTAAACTATCAGGCCATTGATTTTTGCCCACTAAAGAACGACATTCAGTGTCACCTAGGTAATCAATGTTGATATCATAGGCTTCTTTAATATCATGACTATTAGGCTTAAATTGCTCCTCACCGATAGGCACATAGCCGCTATGATTTTGTGATTTGCCAATATAATGCTGCATTTTCACGGCTTCTTCTTGAGCAAAATACTGCTTGGCTACTTCTAAGAGTTGCTTGAAGAGATTCTTATCAAAATTACTACTTTTTATGTGTAAAAAACCCGATTGGCGACAAGCATTATCCATTAAAGCTGCAACAGATAACCGCTTCTCAATATTTGTACTACTTAAATCTGAAATATCGACAATGGGTAATAAAGTATTTTCGATTATATTCATTGTTTTTCCTAAAAATTCGTAAATCATGTGTCGGTTAATTTGTATAATTAAAATTTATCATTAACTTTAGTCATTCTTGGGATTTTTGGCAGATGCGCTAACGCAGGATCCAGATTCTCTTCATCCTGGGCATGTACAAGTAAATTAACATGCTCACGTAATACCTTAAACTCAGCACTTGATGTCATATCGGGTGTCCGAGGTCTTGGTAGATTTACCTCAATAATTTCTTTGACTTCCCCTGGATTGGTTTTGAGTGCGATAATGCGATCAGCTAATAAGATAGCTTCATCCATATCATGTGTCACAAATAAAATAGTGATATTTATGTTGTGCCAAAGATCCATTAAATGCTTTTGCATCTTTTGGCGTGTATAAGGATCTAATGCCCCAAATGGTTCATCCATTAGTAGAATTTTGGGTTCATTAACTAGAGATCGAGCAATGGCAACTCGTTGTTTCATTCCACCTGAGAGTTGATGTGGATAATGATTCTCATATTTATCAAGGCCCACAATCTCTAACCATTCCCTTGCATGAACCTCGGCAGTTGAGTTACTTAACCCTTTCATTTGCGGTCCAAACATGACATTTTCTTTTACCGTTTTCCAAGGGAATAATGTATAGCCTTGAAAAACCATACCACGATCGGTACTAGGTCCAACAATAGGGTTTCCATGCATCAAAATTTCGCCAGATGTATAGGGATCTAAGCCAGCTACGATACGGCTCAACGTAGATTTACCACATCCAGATGGCCCTATAATGGAGATAAACTCTCGTTCATGTATATTTAGATTTATGTTGTTAAGAATGACTCGAGTTTGTTTACCATCTGCAAATGACTGAATTAGGTTTTTAGTTTGTAAGATAACAGGGCGTTGATATAATTCTTTAAAATAGCCCGATGATAATTCATTATTATTTATTATCATTATTTGATTCCTTTTTCCCATTTAAATAAACGTTGACCCAATTTCATTAAAAAGAAGTCGCATAGCAGTCCTATAACTCCGATGATTAAAATCGCTGCATAGACATTTGCAAAATTTTGGTAACGTGCTTGCTGGGTTATAAACCAAGTAATACCGGAAGTGGCACCAATCAATTCTGCGACAATCAAATAAGTCCAAGCCCAACCTAGTAAGACACGTAAATCCCGATAGATACCTGGTAATGCCGCTGGGATAACGACTTTGGTTAAACTGGTCAATCTTTTCGTACCAAGTGTTGCACCTGCTTCAATTAACCCTTTATCAACTAGTCGAGTCGTGTTTGCAATAATTAAAATTTGTTGAAATAAAGTACCGATGACAATGATTGCAATCTTAGGTGCATCATTAATACCCAGTATAGCGACTGCTAAAGCGCCAAAAGCAGGGGCTGGCAAATAACGAAAAAACTCTACAAAAGGTTCAGTCAATTTGGAAATCACATTTGATACACCACTTAAAATACCAAGCGGTATCCCAATAAGTGAAGAAATTAAAAAAGCTAGAAATACAAGTTTAATACTTTGCATTAGACTTTGATGAAACCAAGGACCATCCGCTTGTGTAGGCGGTGTTGTAAAAATAGTGACTAAAGATTTTGCAACTTCATGCGGAGGTGGTAAATAAATTGGATTAGATAATATTCCCTTTGGCGGTGCAAAATCATGATTGACAGCATCTTGAGCTACATTAAAATAATCTGCTTTATTAATACGATCGCCAATTTGAAATGACTTAGTCGCGCCTGGATCGGTGATTTGAACTTGTGGATGCCAAACAAAAGGAACGTAGCTTACTATGCACCAAACAAACAAAGGAATCAAAAATGAAAAAATCGAAAAAATAAAATTCGACTTATTTTTCAAAAGGTTATTATTAGTTCGCATTATTAATTATCCATAAAAACACTATAGTTTTCTTAATGCAAACACAATGCCAAGTTAAAAATTGGAGGAAATAAATTTTAAAATAGTTTGAAAAATACGGTTATCAAACCCAATTCTTTCTCCATGATTCAACAACTTGGAATCCAGTTAGGCTTTAATAATGATATTATTAAACAGACATCTTTCCCAACTGTAAAGCTAAATGGGTATAATACTGATTAACGTCTCCCTCTGTCACAATAGTTGTCACCCCCACCTACACAAACCAAATGGAAGAAAAGAAGATAACCATGGCACGATGCAGTTAAAACAAAAATACAAAAGGTAATATTCATTACGAATTTATCTCAAAAGACCGTCAAAATCGAGCCAATCATCAGCTAATCTCACTGACACTCTTACACTATCATGAAGAGCAAGCTCTGGCTCAAAGGATGTTTGACAATATCGAACAGAAATTTCAGCATAAAGATGACCCAAAGGAATTTCAAAATATCCTACAAGTGTTTTTTGAAAAGGCGATGACTTCCGTCCTCGAAATTGGTTTCCCATTCAAGCAACAATCTTTGTTCTTCAAATTCATGAAAATATGGCTAAAAATCTCACCCAGCATCTATTATCGTGTCAATATTTACCTTCTTAGCACCACTACTCGAGCTCAGATTTATACCCCAAATTATGTACAAGCGTTTAAATAGGTATTCCCAGACTTTGAGGGATATCTCACTCAAAAAACGGGGTATAGTGGTTTTACCATCGCGATGATTAGACCAAATGACAAAGGCAAACCAGATATCGAACAGCCAAGTTCTATATTTATGAGCAATTTTGAATTACCCAAAATTGCGGTAAAAAGTACAAATAAAAAAGCCACTAGAATCTAGTGGCTAGCTCCTATGCGATGTTTATTTTATTGAGGTACAGAATCTTCATCATTCTTGTTAAAAGGATACCAATCCATTAATAGATTGAAATCAAACGACCTTTTTAAAAAAGTTTTACAGCTTTTGCATGTCCAATTGTGCGGGTTTTTTGGAAGTTTATGAAAAGCAAGTGGTTGCTCAATTTCATACCTTATCCCGCAATGGATACAGGTAATATCATTGTAAAATAGGCGAAAATTACTTAAAGACATTGCAAGCTGTTCGGGTGAGATACCAAATGTTTCACAAATAAAATTTTTGAAATCCTCTTTGTTCATGTTTTCAAGGTTTTCAGGTATTGCCGTCAAATAAGCATCGCAAAACTTGATTTGTTCATTGGTAAGCATGGGACTGCATAGCATATTATAGGTCATGCTCTTCTCCTTAGTGGTATTCAGGTAATTTAGATTGAAACAGACGACGTAATTGGCGATAACGCTCAAAGTCAGTTTCATCTTGATCAATTAAATGGATATGCTTTTGCGCCCAGATTCTTACGGCTTTTTGGTCATTCACATCCGCATTGATTTCTAAAGTTTCAGCAAGGTCACTATCTTGGGTAATGTTAAATTCCTTGATTAAACCATTGGCCAGTCGTAAAGCATCTAAGTTAGCTGGGCTATTTTTCTGTGCAAGTAAATGTTTCAATAGTTGGTCTAAATTTTTCATGGTTATTCGTCCTTATTATCGTTGATACGCTGTTTGACTTGTTCTTGTGCTAACTGTTTACTGGCAAGCAACAAGCTATCAATCGCTGAGCCATCTTGTCGGGTCATATCGGGTACATAACGGCTATACACACGAAATAGCATCTCAGTGCTACTATGCCCCATCTGCCGAGCAATCCATTCAGGATTTTCCCCCGCTGCAAGCCAAAGCGTGGCTGCAGTATGGCGGGTCTGATAGGCCCTGCGATGTTTGAGCTCCAATAGCTTCAACGTGGGTGTCCAAACGCGGCGATTGACATTACGATGTTCAAGCGGCTTGCCTTGAGAATTGCAGAACACATAGTCTGATTTGCCAAAGGTATAACGTTTTTGCTCCTGTAGTGCATCATAGACCAACTGTGACATCGCGATTTCACGGTTTGAGCCATATGTTTTAGTCGGACCTTCAATACCATCAACAATAGCACTCCGCACTCTAATTTCACGACGCTCAAAATCAACGCATTCCCACTTCAGTCCGTCAATCTCACTACTTCGCATGCCTGTGAAAAAGCGTGTCGTATAATACGGCTTATAGTCATGACGAACATGATTAAGAAAAATCCACACTTCATCCAACGTAAACGGATGTACATCGGGCTTTTGCTCTTTTAAGTTTTTAATGCCTTTAAACGGGGTATCAAATTCATAGCGATCACTCCCCTCTTGTAGTATCATACGTAGAGGTATCATAATTTGATTAATTCTTGCTACCGACAGACTTGTTTGGCTATTTTTACCGTAACGAACTTTGGCGAGCGAGGTACGGAAGTCAAGCAAGTCTGACTTTTTAATACTGGGTAAAGTCTTTTGTCCGAAAAAAGGAATCAGATAGTTATCCAAAATTATTTGTATCTTTTTTTGGTAGGCAGGTTGCCACTCCACTTGTTTTTCCCCAAACCATGTTTTGGCGAAATCTTTAAACGTCGGCTTACGACTGATGCAAGCTTCCACTCGGTCATCAAGCTGTTTCATTTGCTCGATTTTATCGCTTTTAGGAAAATACGCCCCATAATCAAAAATCTCTAGGGTGATTTCCGCTTCCATCTTTTCGATGATTTTTGCCAATGTTTTGCGGTTGGCAGGGGTGTCGGTCAAATTGGTTTTTTCACGACAGCGGATATTGTGGTAGCGAAAATCCACCACTAACACGCCGTGTCTGGCTCGCAAAGTTGCCATTGAATTGCTCCTTATTGCAGTGCCATGCCGTTAATTAAGCTCATGGTAGGTTTGCACATATCTTCTTCAATACGCTCCCAGACAAACAAGATTTTGCGTTTGCCAAAGGGGCGAATGTAATGGACATTCTCAAAGAAAATTGTATCTTTAAACTGATTGCGGATTGTGCGTGGGTTGTATTTGATACGTTCCGCTAATTCTTCAGTGGTTAAGTAAGTATTGCTCATAAAATTTACCTTTTTTAAATCACTATTTACCTATTAGTCATGATAAAATTTAGAATTTTAAAAACTAATAGAACCTTGTACGGTTTATAGAGTAAGTAATTTTTACCTTCTTTAAGGTAATTTTTACCCTATAGACGTACTATAGAATATTTTTACCCTTAAGTAAAGCATTTTTACCCGAAAAAAGGTAATTTTTTATGATTTTAAGTAAATTTCCAGTTATTTTGGCAGAAAGAAAGCTCAGAGTAGCAGACGTAGTAAGGGCGACAGGTATGAGTAAATCAACCCTGCACAAACTTTATAATGAAGACTCAAGCCGAATCGACTTTAATACGGTAAATGAACTATGCAAATTCTTGGACGTGCAGGTAGGCGATTTATTTGTGTATGTGCCAGATGATGATGAGCATAATGAAGGAAAATAGATAGCGGTCTTTAAGAAATTAAAGTGTTTGATGATGATTTTTGAAAAATCGATTTATTTATAACCGTGATTGTTCAAAAATGGCATATAGTCAGTTATTTTGCCTATATCACGTTGAAGCTCGTGAGAAATTCTGATAATGAATTCCTGACTGGTTTCACCCACACGAGCAAATTTACTGCCGAATGCAGAATCGTTGGCTAGCTTTTTGGCGAACATATCGGCTTGGGCAGAGGTTAGAAGACGAATAGGCGGTTGGGATTGAGAAACGGTATTATCTCGAAGTAAGGCAACGGATTTTTTTAAAACCTTAATCTTAATCATGAAATGGCTAATACCCCGCCCTTCTTTTTTGGATGTGAGCGTCAGCTTGAATTCGCCCTGTTCATTGATTTGCTTAATGGCAGGGTCAAGCACACGGCGTTTAAATTCAGCGACTTTAGGATAGCTATCCGCTACACCAAAATATTCTTTCCATTCAAACACGGTCATTTCTGGCGTCTTACCCAAGTCCTTCCACTTATTGATTAACTCATACATTCTTTTACTACTAAAGCCTTTAAAATTAACCGTTTTGATATAGTCATATTTGGTATAGGCTTGATTGGTGTGTTCAATCAAAAAGGCGAGTGGGTCAGAAAAATGCAGTAAAATATAACCTTCCTGGTCTTGGTAAGAAATACCTTGAAGCCAGTGGTATTCTGCCTTTAGAAGGGTGAAATTTTTGTGGTTAGGCTTTAGAACACAGAGTTTCTGAGATTTATCATCACCTTGAATGTTATTATCAACATAGAGGGGGAATTTAAGTTTTCTTTCTGCTAGAGTTTTGGCTGTATCTTTTAGGGTTTTGTAGGCATAGTTATCCGTCACCTTATTAGCAGTAGCAAATTCTTTGGCACTAATTGTCACCTTATTGGTGCCTGTGGGCTGTTTGTGCATTTTATTGATAGCAAGCGTCATCAAATCATGTTCGGCTACAGATAAGTCATAGCAAGCTTCCACTAGTGTGTTTGATTTAGTTATCATGATAGAATCAGATTTTAAATAAAAAGAATTTTGCCCAGACATGGTCATACTCATAATGAATTTTACGAAATCCATTATAAAAGTGCCATTTTTGGGAGGCAAAGTGCCAAAATACCTTAAATTACACCAACAGATAGCAGTTACGAAGTAATAACAAAAATCCTTTACCTTTAAGATTCGATGAATAATTATTTTTTAAAAATCGACCAATAAAGCGTACATCACAAACCAATAAAACGTACATCTTTAGCCAATCATTTGTACATTAAAAACCAATAAACTGTACATCGCAAACAAACAAATTGTACACTTATTAAGTCTAAGAACCGCTAATATAGCGACTTTCAGCGTGCCGATATATTTATAACTTCAATAACTTTAATAATATATGGTCCAGATATTTATTAAACAGACGCATTCTTTTTCTGGAATTCTACGAAATCAGTAATTTTCTGAACAGCAAAATCAATTTCTTCTTTCGTTGTCATTCGTCCTACGGTGATACGAAATGAACTTTCAAACTCGTCTTTATCGACGCCAATTTCCTTCATCAGTGAAGGATAATCACGATTTAAACCATTACAAGCAGAACCTAAAGAAAATGCGACATGAGGTTGCAAGTTATTGAGTAATTGTAGTGAATCTATCCCTTGTATTGACACATGCAGATTACCGGGGTGACGATTAATTAAACTACCTTGGACTTTAACCTCGAACTTAGCTTGCAACTGACGTAATAAATAACTTCTTAACTCAGCAAGTTGCTGTGTTTCACTCTCTTTAACTTCTTGAAGAATTTCTACAGCTTTCGTCAATCCGACAATCAATGGTGTCGGTAATGTGCCAGAACGAAGTCCATTTTGTTGTCCTCCACCATAAATCATTGGCTCGAATTCATTATCCTGTAAATGCTTTGAGATAAGTAATCCAATACCAGTAGGACCATATATTTTATGTCCTGAAATCGTTAGATAATCAATACTCAACTCATCGAAGTCAATATCACAGTATCCTGCTTGTGACGCATCAACATGAATGACAACACCATTCTCGGAACAAATCTGAGCAAGTTGCTGTATTGGTTGATTTGTGCCAATCTCGCCGTTTGTCATACAAGCGGATATCCAAAGTACGTTATATTCTTCAATTTTTTTATTGAGATCTTCCAAGTCAATTCGCCCCTCTTGAGTCAGCTTTAAAAAGACTAAATTGAGACCCAATTGCTGTGTAACAACCTTTAATGGAGCTAAGACGGATTTATGCTCCAAAAAACTGGTTAAAACTGTATCTGCCAGCGGATTTTCGTGTCTTGCCAGTTTAATACCAGAAAAAATCGCTAGATTATTTGCTTCAGTTGCACTTGAAGTAAAAAGAATATCTTCATCTAAACAATTATAAATTTCACTTAATTTTTCAATGCATTCGTCAATGACATTCTGCTTCTCATGACCAAATATATGATTTGAATGAGGGTTTCTAGCTATGTTTTACTTAAAAGGCAATTAAACCAAGTTTCCCTTCTGTCGGCTCGATTATCTTGGCTGTTCCAATTTTGAATTAAAATAACCTTGTTAAGCTGTTGCGTTATAAATTGCCATCTTTCTTCATTGATATCACAAAAAAAACGCCCTTCCTTTTTTCTCTCTCTATTGCCATATTTAAAGGAAGCATAGAGAATGCCAGTGGGTCGTAAGCAACTGAGTAAATCATTGAGAATCTTTGACAAGTCATCAAAAGGTACATGAAGTAAAGACGCACACGCCCAAATACCGGTAAATTGATTTTGCCAGCTTTGTTTGGATATCTCATGAAATCTCAGGCATTGCCAGTCAATACGCGTATCAGTTTGCTTGGCTAAATCAATTACATTTTGCGAGCCATCAATGGCGACAACTTCAAAACCTTGATTCGCAAAAAATACACTATCCCGCCCAGATCCACAGCCAACGTCCAAAATCTTTTGCTGATTGGACAAATGAGGTTTTGGCAAATATTCTAAAAACGGCTGATACACATTCTGCATATCGACATTGATGGTTTGGCTAAAAAAGTCTTTAGCATTCCTCTGATAATAATCCAAAGTACCCATTAAAAAACACTCAGCCCTTGTGGCTTAGGTTGCCAATTATGAATGAGCCGTTCTTTTGAAAAACGATAGGATTTGTCCAAAAAGTATTTACGGTCACGCTCATTGTTACCTGTTTGCATAATCAGCGTTTCTCGCAAAGGGTGATGACTACCTATCAGATATTCATTGCGAGTGTGCAAACGCTCTAGCAACTCAATCGTCGGTACTTGGGCAAACTTGCCACTCTCGCCACGATTGCATTCAGAACAGGATAAAACCAAATTCCAAACCCCATCGACATTAACAGGACGACAACATCCAGCGGTTGACACGTCAGGTTTTAAAATATGCGGGAAAAAGTGGTCAACATCAGCGAGTAAATCATCATCTGATGAAATACTGATTTCTTTAAAACAGTAAAAACACCGACTTTTTTGGTAGCCATTTAACGCCCCACGAGACGTGGTAATATTGGTTCTGCGGTGCTTGGTATCATGGGTAAAAAGCTGTTTGGTTTCTTGGTCAAATTCAACGGCAATCAAGTTTTTATTAAGGTTTAATTCCCATGCCTTTTCAACCAAATTCCAACGAGATTCAGTTTCTTGGTTTAAATCTTTTGCGGAGTTGTCATACAGATAAAATAGTTTAAAAAGATTATCGGTTAAGCGAATCCCTTTGTTAAATTTGCGTTCATCAATAAAGAATTCCTTATTAACAACGTCATAAAATCGTTCTTGAATGGCTTTGGTATTTACAACATGAAAAGCGTCTAAAACATATTTGAAGCCTTCTTTCTTGGTGATTTGAATTAATTTATCTTCGTCAATTTTGCCTTCGTTATATTCTTGGCAAGCTTGGATAAATTGACTGGTTTTAAAAGTAGATTGTTTAGGACTATGTTTAAGGTGTTCGGCAAGGTGCAACGCATACGGCAACGCCAAATCATCAAGGGTAATTAAGTCGCTTTTTCTATCCAAACTGACATCGATTAAGCTTTTGGCAAGGGCAAATTTGTATGAAGCGGTATTTC
Source organism: Moraxella sp. CTOTU48268 (assembly GCF_032069585.1). Classification (NCBI taxonomy): domain Bacteria; kingdom Pseudomonadati; phylum Pseudomonadota; class Gammaproteobacteria; order Moraxellales; family Moraxellaceae; genus Moraxella; species Moraxella sp. CTOTU48268. The sequence continues at coordinate 16,667 of NZ_DAMALV010000022.1, read as the reverse complement.
TACCAAATAAGATAATGGCACGCCAATAGTTTTCTAGCGTGGGTTCAACATCGACAAAGTTCATAATTAGCTAAATTCCATTTAATAGTTTTTTAAGTTAAATTTTAATAAAATCTATGTTTTAAAATTTTAAAATAATCAACTAGGCAATTTTCAAAAACGGTGAGTCAGAACGTTTTAAGGTGATATTGAGATTTTTAGCATCTTGACTACTACTATAGAATAGGTTTAAGGCAGTTAAACAAGCCTTTTTAATGCTTCTTGCATCGTCTGCAAAACTTTCTTGGTCTAATCGCCAGTTACTAAATTTGTGAATGCTCGGTGAGCCCAAAAAGTGAGCCTTAGCATCTTTCGATTTGTCATTTAAGCCATACATGAATAGGATACGTCGTAGCGAAGATTTGATTTTCGATGAATAGCTATCGTTATCCCTTTGAATATAGCCTTGTATAATGGATTTTAATGGTTCATCAATGTCGCTAAAAGCATCATGGCTGGTGATGATATTTTCTACTTCCAAACTGGTATATCCGCCAAGATTTAGACGTGAGAGAAGCTCAATTAATTTTAAATTTTTGGCTTTATGCCAAATATCCGCCTCTACCCGTCCAAAGAACGCATCACTAAACAAAATAGTATGTTCAATGTCGTCAGTTAATGTATAGCCCATCGTGATAGATGACGCTAAATGTGCCAGCATTTGTCTTAGTGTTAAACGGCGTTCGTAATTGATAAGATACAGGTAGGTTAGACGAATGCTATCTATTACTTCATCGAAATGATTATAGATTGTCTGACGATTTAACGTGATGGGGTGCGTTGGATAATTCTGAGTGATTAAATCCCATGCTTTATTTTCAATGATTTTCTGAAAAATTTGCAGGGCTATTTCAATGTTATCGAGCTTGGCAATATTGATGATGTATAGATTTTTACCATCAACATCGAGTTTTAACCGTTCAAGCTCTGCTGCATCATCTAGTATATCTAAGTCTTGACTGAGAATTTCTAAAATTTTTGATAAATTGTCTTTACCTTGTAGGTTAGTATGTTCTAAAGCCTCTGTTATTGAAGTCAGCAAGGGTCCGGTATTACTAACAATGATCCAATTTCCCTTGCTACCAAACGCTTGCGAAAGATAATGTGAGCGGGTGTCGGAACTCAGTTCACTCATATCTTTTAACACGTGCAGATTATGTTTATCTACATATTCATACTCTTTAAAAGTTTTAGCCTGATAACTGGTATCTAATTTTTGTAAGGTTTTTAAGATATCAAACGCAATCGTTGATTTACCATCGCCTGCATGACCTGTTAAAACGACAATGTTATTATTATGACCTTCAATCAATTTTCTGATGGTATCGACCACAGGAAAAGGCGTATAAATCTGGTCAAAATAAGGGGAGTTGGATTGGGACTCAGCCAAGGCATTAACACCTGACGCATTTAGATTGTGTAAGCTATTAATATAGTTAATAAAATCTTTTGCTTTATCTTGTAATAAGTTGATATCATTTACTAATGATGTATCTGTATGATTGGCCATGACTGGTTCTTCCCTTGAAAGTAGCTCGCCACCACTTTCATTTGATTGCCTATCTTCTATAGTAGATAGCGACGCTTCAATAGCTAGTGCATTGTGACTGTCATCGTAATTGTGATTTTCGTTTTGCGATATCCTCTCGTTGCCACTTGTCAAATCATTCTCTTCTTCAATTACCCCGCCAAAAAATTTCACTAAATCGGCTAAATCCCCATCAAATCCTTGGTTTGTGGGTTTCAAGATCCAAGTACCATCAACTTTATCAAGCCGAAATAACAAAATAGATTGCTGTTGCTGAAATGGGTTGGTATTGATTTCAAATTTATTGATGAGATGTTGTTTATTGTACAGCTGTATATGTAAATTGGAGATTTTAGAGATGGGTTGATGACTATCAGTCGTCAAAGTTAAAAACAGATGTTGGATTTGGGAATTTAACGTATGCAAGTTAGCTCGAAAGCTGGCGAAGTTTTTTGTATGATCGACTAGCTCTAAACTGTGACAAGGACTAAGCGGCTGATTATAAAAAATCATATAATCCTCATTGCTCAGCTTCAAATCTTTGTCCAGTCCAAACAAAGCCACATCAAAATCAGCCAGTGATGATGCAGATAGCTCAATTTTGTATTCTGGGTCGTCGTCATTCAATATTAATGTTTGCCCAGCTAGTCCATCCACAGAATTTCTCCAAAAAAAAACATGCTAATAATGATACTTATACTCTATTTAAAGCACATAAGTTAGTAGATATGAACAAATTTATATAATTTAGCCAATACATTCAAGGCAAGCTGACAAATATATTCAAGATTTTAGCTATAAATATACTGTCTAATTTTTACCAGCTGTTCCAAAACTTCCTTACGATTCGGCTCACCAGTTAAATTGCTATCTCTAAACGCTCGGCTAATCTCATTAGTCAAATTATCCGCCATTTTTACCAAGGTTTCATAATCGCTTTGTCCCGATTTAATCGCCAAGAGTTCATCACGGTTTTCACGTTTAACAATGACTTTTCCAGTGTTGGCGATATCAAGGGCGGTTTGTAGCAAGCGAATGGTGTGCATCATGTTTTTGGCATCGTATTGCTTGCCATGTGAAATAGTCGTTTGGTAGCGTTCTTCATTACGATTTTCGACCCACTCCCAATATTCGCTGTAGTCTTTGCAGTATTTGCTGTAGCCCATCAGATTGCACGATAGATAGCCCACAGGGGTCATGCCTTTAGGGATACTCGATGAACTCACTTGAGTGGCGTTATCTTTTTGCATAATGCCATGAAAATCTTGATTGCCATCATCAACATACATGGCATACATCTGCGTTGCATGAGGCATGACGGCTAGACCAATTTGGCGTTGGTTTAAGTTATTTTTCTCAAGCCATTGCTGTAAGTTAATACTTTTGCCATCGCTAAATACTACGCAAAAATCAAGCAGACTCTTTTTCTCTTTTTCCATCGGATTGACGATTTTTTTGTTTAAGCCACGGGCTTTCTTGATTTGGCTGTTGGCAAAGCCCGCAAAGGTTTTTTCGCAAAGTTTGCTAATAAACCAGTCGGGTTTTAGGCTGTCCATGATAGGATGGCGATAAAGCACTTTATCGGCAGGCGTAGCGAGCAGTTCCATCATATTGGGGTTGTTTTGCAAGAGCAATTCGACAAATCGTCCAAGTTCGTAATACACGATATCATTGGTTTCATTGCTGACTTGCGGTATATAGTCGCTTTGCAGGCTATAAAATCGTTCTTTGGGCAAATAAAACACACCTTTGATATCGGTGTCCGATGTGGGGGTGTCTAGCCCGTAGGCACGAGAACCAGAGATACATTCAAATAGGATAAGATTTTGGGCTTTTAAATCAGCAATAGTGAAAGACATAGCTTGCTCAAGAAAATAGCTTAATGGAAAACAGTTGTTTTAAAGATAGTATCAAGTAACGCAATATCACCCTGTTTTTTATCAGGAAATTTAGGGCTTTCACAGCGTTGCCAAAGCTTTACCGTTAACTCTTGCAATGACTTCGATAACTGATGCCGATAATTTTCATCTTGGCTCTGCTTAATCACAACTAATGCCAAAATTTCCTGCTTATAGCTCTTATTCAATAGTGGCAACATTAGATTGAAGTCCACAGGCGGCGGATAAGCTTGCTCAAGTGTCCAAATACTGGCTAATAACGCCCGCAACAAATAAAACCATTTTTTTAGTTTAATCGGTTTATCCAGCTCAAGCTCGCCACTGGCATTTTTTGCCATACCTTGATAATGATAAAAAATTGCTTTCACATCAAAAAACTCGTTTTGTACCGCTTGAATAGCTTGCAAAAACTGATTATCCGAATGATACACAATCGGCGAATTGAGCCACTCGAAAATCACGGCATTGGATTTATGCAATAATTGCAAGGCTTTACGAATGTCCCAGCCACCAATATCAAATGGCACATCAAACAAATCATTTTGGATAAATTCAAAGGTATCTTTGCCCGCATACAGCCGTAAATACCAGTCTGGCTCATGCCGATAAATCAAACGCACGTCATAATCGCTGTCAGGAGACGCAAAGCCCCATGCCCTGCTACCACTTTCAATGGCATGAAGTGGCTTGACACCTTTGTCTTGGCAGACTTGATAGATGATTGAGATAATTGGAATATGATTGGATAGATTATTTGTCATTATGCATTTTGAGATAAATTGTTAATCTTTGCATTATGGCAAAACATAGAGAGTTAAACAAATTTTGTCTCCTATCAAACAAATCAAGAACTTAGATTGTCTTAAAATATTATTAAATTCATCTAAATTCCCTATTTCACGGTCGGGGTCAGTTTAAAAATTTGTAAAAAAAGCGTGGTCACAAAATGGTCACGTTTTGGTCACGGTCTAAAATTTTGCAAAAAATTGATTAGTTAAATTAACAATGCATTTTTAGTAAAAAAAGGGGAACAAAGCTTGAAAGCCTTGATACAGGCGGATTCATAGGCAATAAAAAAGCCTAACTGTTAAGTTAGGCTTTCTTGAATTTGGAGCGGGAAACGAGATTCGAACTCGCGACCCCGACCTTGGCAAGGTCGTGCTCTACCAACTGAGCTATTCCCGCATTAGGTGGTCAACTAGCAATTTTGAATGTTTGTTGCGTCGTTGTGGATGCGTATTATAAGGATTTTTGATACGGCGTCAAGCGTTTTTGCAAAAAAAATTCAAAAAAATGCGTTTTTTTAATTTTAACTATTTTTTTAATGCAAAGTAGCTTTTTTAGCTGCCTATTTTCGTATGACCTTTTCCCTTCCTAACCATAATTATTAGCCTGTTTCATCACACTCTGAAACACACTATGTATCTATCGTTACGCAATTACTGCAAATCTCAGCAGATTGTTTTTTAACGACTTCGCTATAATGCGTCTAAACTTCCTATTTTTCTTGGTTTTTTTTGCTGTATTTGGAGATAACGATAAGATGAAAATTTCAAAAAAACTCATGATGTCAAGTTTGGCGGCATCGGTCATTGCGGTAGGTGCCACAGGTTGCTCGACCACCACTGATACGGGGGCGATTGGCGTTGACCGTAATCAGTTGTTGGTAGTATCCGACCAACAAGTGCAACAACTTTCCAAGCAAGCTTTTCAACAAGAAATTGCCGCTGCCCGTGCCAAAGGTCTGCTTGATACTAATCCTGCCCAGTTGGCGCGTTTACAGAAAATTTCTCAGCGTTTGATTGCACAGACAGGTGCCTATCGCAGCGATGCAAGACAATGGCCGTGGGAAGTGCATGTCATTAAAAGTAATGAGCTCAATGCGCACGTATTACCCGGCGGTAAAATTGTCTTTTACTCCGGTATTATCGATCGCTTGAGTCTAACCGATGCTGAGATTGCTGCCATCATGGGTCACGAGATGGCGCATGCATTGCGTGAGCATACCCGTGAGCGTCTATCGCGTCAGGTAGCAACGCAAACAGGGATTGGAATTGCCGCGAGCGTCCTAGGTTTATCTCAAGGTCAGGCACAGTTAGCAGGCTTAGCTGGGGATTTGGGTATTTCTCGTCCGAATAGCCGTACCCAAGAAACGGAAGCTGATTTGATGGGGCTAGAGTTGATGGCACGGGCAGGTTACGACCCTAATGCTGCAGTTAGCCTATGGCGTAAAATGCAGAGTGCCGGCGGTCGCGGCGAGCCACCTCAATTTTTAAGTACCCACCCAGTGAGCTCAACACGTATTGCTACCATTCAATCATTATTGCCACGTGTGATGCCGTTGTACCAACAAAGCCGTTACCGTTAATTTTAACCTCGTATTTTATAAGCCAATATTCAGTTGATATTGGCTTTTTTAGTGAGCAAATTTGATGAGACAAATATGGGGTGGATTAAAAAGTTGCTTATCTACTTATCCACCGCCCATCAATTTACCCAACAGGCTAGCCAGCCTAACAAGTTGTCAAAAAACCGATTGATTGAAGTTTTTTAAATATCTCAACAGCACAGCGGCATCGTCAGTGGCATAATAAGCGTTTGGTCACAGTTATAGGGTAAATTCATGAATCAGCTTGATATTAATTTGCTAGTCTTGTTCGTCATTTTGGGCTGCGGTATTTTTGTGCACAATCCCACGATTTGGGTCAGTGCGACTGCGCTGATTATCATCAAATTTTTACCCCACAACCAACCTATCTTTTCTTATATTCAGCAATATGGACTCAACTTAGGTATTTTGCTGCTCACCATTGCCGTCATTGCGCCCATCGCCTCCGAGCAAGTCAGTAGCAAAGCCTTGATGACCTCTTTTGCCAGTTGGCGCTCATTATTGGCCATCGCCGTGGGATTGCTGGTGACTTGGCTGGGCGCAAGAGGGGTAAATTTAATGAAAGTTGACCCCAACGTGGTCACGGGGCTGATGATTGGCACAGTAGCAGGGGTGGTATTGTTTCGTGGCGTGGCGGTGGGTCCGTTAATTGCCGCCGGGATTTTATCCTTGCTATATTGGTCGAAGTGAATCATAGAAGCTAGTGAGTCATCAAACATAGAGAAAATTTGAGCGGTATTGACACAAGATTATTTTTGCCAGTCGAGCGAATTTGATAGATTAGGCTACCTTAAAACTATGCTAAAATGGCTAAAATGCGGTAAGTGGTGACCAGTTATGTTTGTCATTGGCTCCCCATTTTTGATGAATAAATTCAATGAACCGAGGACGACATGAGTCAACTTGCTACCCCGATTGCCGATGCCGTGACGGCGCGTTTGCAGCCGTTACAGCCCAGTGTCTATCAGCTAGAAAACGAGTCGATGCGCCATGCTGGCTATTTTGAAGGCAAAGAAACCCATTTTAAACTGACCATTGTCAGTGAGGCATTTGCCGGCAAACGCTTGGTACAGCGTCATCAGTTGGTGTATGGACTCATTCATACGTTACTGTCACAAGGCGGTGGGCAAATTCACGCGTTTTCAATTCATGCTTATACACAAGCAGAATGGCAAGCGGTTGGGCAATCTCCCGAAAGTCCCAATTGCGCAGGACAAAACGCAGGGTAACATGATAAAAAGAGTGTGAAATAAGCTAAAACCCCAGCCCCATTGAGTTAATTTACGCTATATTATTATAAAAAAGGTTGATGTATGAAACACGCACATATGCTGATGGCATTGATTTTAATTGCCTTATTCTTGTGGCAAGCCGTGTTGGTATTTACCGCACCAAAAGGGCAAGGCTTGCCAAAATCTGCCAAAATCGGCGCCCACGTGATGTATGCCTTGGTAATTTTAACAGGCGCGGTGACGGCTATGCCATTGTTTGGCGCAGGTATAGTACCGCATTGGTTGATTGCCAAGATGGTGTTACTCATTGTTGCCATTTCGGCGACTGTCAAAGCCACGCGGCAGACGACTACGCCCAATCAAGCCAAAATAGGTATGTTAATTGCTTTTATTGCCTATATGGGTATTTTGACGCTAGCGTTTGTTAAACCGCTCAACCTATTTTAAGGCTGAAGCAGTGAACATAAGGGAGTAGGATGATGAAAAAATTAGCTATCTCAATACTTTTAGCGGTTGCCACGGCAGGTTTGACAGGGTGTATGACCACGCCTACCCCTGAATACGTATCCGCCAACAATTACCAAAGCTATGACTGTGTTGCGCTTGCCAATGAATACACGCGCGTCAATCAATACATTGATGCCAATGCCAATCAGCGCACAGGCTTGCAAGCTTCAGGCATTGGGATTGGCGTATCGGGCAATCGCCATGGTATTTATCCTACCGTGAGTGTCGGCTTAGGCTCAATCAATGGCGGCAACCGTCATAATCTATCGATTGCTATGGGACAACGAGATGCGATGGTACAAGCCGCTCGTTTAAAACAATGCCCCTTTGCTACCGGCATCAAACTCTATAGCGAAAAATAATTTATCCCATTTTACCCTGTTAAGTGTAGAACCCATCTTTCATATTGAGATGGGTTTTTTTATGGTCAGCCAAATCATCGGCTGAGTTAGGGCTAGTCAGTGTCATTAAATACTTACTGAATATTTTTTTAGCCTAAAGATAATTCTTATTTCGATAAAGACTGTCTCGTTTTAGATTGACAAGTCCATAATTTATTGATTAATATGTCACATATTGATGGTTAAACACGGTAAAAATTTTAAAAAAATGAATTAAAATAATTTTTATAACAATACTTTAAGTCAAGGAATACTTGGGTATTAATCAGTGGGTAAAAATTTTTACTCAGGTAAGCACGAAGTTTTCACTAGCTTTCGTCAATACCTTTAGTAAACACCCCCAAAAAATTGATAGAAAGACACGCTAAAAAACACGATAGTAAGGATGCTACCATGACCAAAGACGTGCTAACCCTGCCACGCATCGTAATGGGTGCGAAATCTGCCAACGCCCCACTCACCCAAAGCTATGATAAAGGCCCTGTCACACCACTGATAGAACTGACCATTGGTGATTTTTTTGATCAGATGGTGGAACAAAATCCTGATAAAGAAGCTTTAGTTTCTGCTCACCAAAACATTCGTCTCACCTACCGCGAGCTACAGCGTAAAGTCAATCAGCTAGCCAGCAGCATGATTCGTATGGGTCTGCAAAAAGGCGACCGCGTGGGTATTTGGTCACACAACAACGTTGAATGGGTCATCATGCAATTGGCGACTGCCAAAGCCGGTATCATACTGGTGAACATCAACCCCGCGTATCGTATCTTTGAGCTTGAATACGCCATCAACAAAGTCGACTGCCAAGTGCTGGTATTGATGCGCCATTTCAGATCTAGCGACTACGCCGTGATGCTTCAAGAGCTTGCCCCTGAAGCGCGGCACCAAAGCTACCAAAATTTAGAGCTGGTGCAATTACCCAATCTCAAACGGGTCATCTGGATTGACAGCCCAGAGTCCACTGAGGATTTTAGCTATATGCAAAAATTCTCAGCATGGATTGCCGAAGGGGATGCCGATGATCCGGCAGTGGCGGAACGTGCCAAAAAACTTAACCCCAATAACCCCATCAATATCCAATTTACCAGTGGTACCACAGGCACGCCCAAAGGCGCGACGCTTACCCACCGCAACATTTTGAACAACGGTTATTTCATCGGTGAAGCCATGAGCCTCACTGCCGATGACCGTCTGTGTATCCCTGTGCCACTCTACCACTGTTTTGGAATGGTACTTGGCAACCTTGCCATCTTGACCCATGGTGGCACGATTGTGTATCCCAATGATGGCTTTGACCCCATCACCGTACTTGAAACCGTGCAAAAAGAAAAATGTACAGGTCTGCATGGGGTACCGACCATGTTTATCGCCGAGCTTGACCACCCAGACTTTGCCAATTATGACTTATCGACTTTGCGTACCGGCATCATGGCGGGCTCAAGCTGTCCGATTGAGGTCATGCGCCGCGTGATTGACCAAATGCACATGAAAGAAGTCACCATTGCCTATGGCATGACCGAAACATCACCGGTATCTTGTCAAACCAACCAGCACACGCCACTTGAAAAACAAGTCTCAACCGTAGGTCTGGTACAGCCAAACCTAGAAGTCAAAATCGTCAACCCAGAGACAGGCGAAACGCTTGGCATCGGTGAGACAGGTGAGCTGTGTACCAAAGGTTACTCAATCATGCTCGGCTATTGGAATGACACCAATAAAACGGCAGAAGCCATTGTCGATGGCTGGATGTATACCGGTGACTTGGCAACCATGGACGAAGAAGGTTATGTCAAAATCGTCGGACGTAGTAAAGATATGGTGATTCGCGGTGGTGAAAACATTTACCCTGTTGAAATCGAAAACTACTTATATCGCCACCCAAAAATCCGTGACGTCCAAATCGTGGGCGTACCCGACAAGAAATTTGGTGAAGTCCTCGCCGCTTGGATTATCCCCAAAAAAGACAGCAACTTAACCGAACAAGACATCCGTGATTTCTGTAAAGATCACATCGCACACTATAAAGTGCCGACTTACATGAAGTTTGTCGACGAGTTCCCAATGACCGTCACGGGTAAAATTCAAAAATTCAAAATCGTGGAAGCGATGAAACAAGAATTGGGACTCTAAATTTTCAACTTCAGCAAAAACTTAACATAAATACAGAGGGAATCTGCTAGCAATTTAGCTGCACCCTTTGACAGAATTAGGATTTACAATGACGGTTATCCAAAGTAAATTAAGCCCAAATGGTGCGGAGTTTCAAGCCAATGCCGCTGCCATGCAAACTATCGTTGATGACCTCAAAGCCAAACTTGCGGTCATTGCTCAGGGCGGTTCAGCGTCTGCCCGCGCCAAACATGTGGCTCGGGGTAAGTTATTGCCGCGTGAACGTGTCGAGCGCTTGCTAGATGCCGGTACGCCATTTTTAGAAGTCTCACCGATGGCAGCGTATGGCATGTATGATGCCGATATCCCTGCCGCAGGCGTGATTGCTGGCATTGGTCGTGTTGCTGGTATTGACTGTATGATTGTATGTAACGATGCCACCGTCAAAGGCGGCACTTACTACCCGATGACGGTCAAAAAACATTTACGGGCGCAAGAAATCGCGCGAGAAAACCGCTTGCCATGTATCTATTTGGTGGACTCTGGCGGCGCGAACTTACCCAACCAAGATGAAGTATTCCCAGATAAAGACCACTTTGGTCGTATCTTCTTTAACCAAGCCAATATGAGCGCCGAAGGCATACCCCAAATCGCCGTCGTCATGGGTAGCTGTACCGCAGGTGGTGCCTATGTACCCGCCATGAGTGACGAGTCGATTATTGTCAAAGATCAAGGGACGATTTTTTTGGGCGGACCGCCGCTGGTCAAAGCTGCCACAGGTGAAGAAGTGACCGCCGAAGACTTAGGCGGTGGCGATGTGCATACCCGTCTGTCAGGGGTGGTTGACCACCTTGCCCAAAACGATTTACATGCGTTATCACTGGCGCGCAACATCATTGGCAATTTAAACCAACAAAAAAAGCCCCTACACCACTCTACCGCGCAAAAAACCCCGCGTCCGCCCAAATACGACGCCAAAGAATTGTACGGTATCATCCCAACTGACACCCGTAAGCCCTTTGATATCCGTGAAGTCATCGCGCGTATCGTCGATGGTAGTGAGTTTGATGAATTTAAAGCACGTTTTGGCACGACGCTAGTGTGTGGTTTTGCGCATATTGAAGGTATGCCAGTGGGTATTATCGCTAACAACGGTATTTTATTTAGCGAATCAGCGCAAAAAGCCACCCATTTTATCGAGCTATGCTGCAAACGTAAAATTCCGCTCGTGTTTCTGCAAAATATCACAGGCTTTATGGTCGGGCGCAAATACGAAAATGAAGGGATTGCCCGTCATGGTGCCAAAATGGTGATGGCGGTTGCCAATGCCAAAGTGCCGAAGTTTACTGTGATTGTCGGCGGCTCATTCGGTGCAGGTAACTACGGTATGTGTGGTCGTGCGTACAGTCCACGTTTCTTGTGGATGTGGCCAAATGCGCGTATCTCGGTGATGGGTGGCGAGCAAGCCGCGTCGGTATTAGCAACGGTCAAACGCAGCCAATACCATGCCAAAGGTGAGCACTGGTCAAGCGAGGACGAGGAAGCGTTCAAAGCGCCAGTGCGTCAGCAATTTGATGAGCAAGGTCATCCGTATTATGCCTCGGCTAGACTGTGGGATGATGGGGTGATTGACCCAGCCGATACCCGACAAGTATTGGCACTCGGCTTAAGTGCCGCTTACAACGCACCGATTGAAGACACCACCTTTGGTGTATTTAGAATGTAATTTTCAGCGTGTAAAATCAGAAGTCTTGGTTGTTTGTTCTATCACCATTGAGCAAGCATCAAAAATGCTTCAACTTTATCCAACAAAAAAAGGAAAAACACGATGAAATTACCGACTTATGACAGCCTACTGTTAGACATTGACCAGCATGTAGCGACCATTACCCTCAATCGCCCCGACAAGCGCAATGCCTTTAATGACGATGTCATCCAAGAACTGACCGATGTGTTTCAATTTTGCGCTGAGCAAGACGAAGTGCGTGCGGTGGTATTGACTGCCAATGGCAAAGCCTTCTGTGCCGGGGCAGACCTGAACTGGATGCGCGCGATGGCGGATTATAGCCACGATGAAAACTTGGCAGACGCTGGCAAGCTTGCACAAATGCTAGCCACCATCTACCACTGTCCAAAGCCCACGGTTGCCGCTATTCAAGGCGATGTATATGCGGGTGGTATGGGTCTGGTTGCGGCTTGTGATATCGCCATTAGTGTAAAAAATGCCAATTTTTGCTTAAGCGAGGTCAAACTTGGCTTGATTCCTGCGACCATTAGCCCGTATGTGATTCGTGCGATGGGTGCACGAGCCGCGCATCGGTACTTCTTAACCGCTGAAGTATTTGATGCCAAAGAAGCCAAAAAAATCGGTTTTATCCATGAGCGGGTGGATGAAGAAGAGTTTACACAAACCCTTGATAACTTGGTCAAACACTTGGTTAACGCCAGCCCAAATGCTGTTAAGGTGTGTAAAAAACTGGTGCAGGATGTGGCATTTGCGGAGATTAATGAGCAGTTAATCAAAGATACTGTTGCAGGCATTGCCGATATCCGCGCATCTGCCGAGGGTAAAGAAGGCGTACAGTCATTCTTGCAAAAACGAAAACAAAGCTGGCTTGAATGACGCAGATAAAATAACTGAGGTAAAAAGCTGGATTTTATAAGCCAAATTTTATAAGTATGCCAAGTTAGATTCGCGGTGATGCGGTCTTGAAAAAATAAAAAGGGACGATTATGTTTTCAAAAATCTTAATAGCCAATCGGGGTGAGATTGCTTGCCGCGTGGCAGCCACCGCCAAAAAACTGGGTGTGCGTACCGTTGCGGTATACTCCGACGCTGACCGCTTTGCCAAGCACGTAGCCGTGTGTGATGAAGCCATTTATATAGGCGGTTCTGCGCCCAAAGACAGCTACCTGCGTTGGGAGCGCATTTTGGAGGCTGCCAAACAAACAGGCGCACAAGCGATTCACCCTGGCTATGGGTTTTTGAGTGAAAACGACGAATTTGCCCAAGCGTGCGTGGATGCGGGTTTGGTGTTTATCGGTCCCCCTGCGTCTGCCATCACTGCCATGGGGCTTAAAGCCGAATCCAAACGCTTGATGGAAGCTGCCAATGTACCGCTCATTCCAGGGTATCATGGCACCAACCAAGACCCCGAATTTTTGCATAGCGAGGCCGATAAAATTGGCTACCCTGTGCTAATTAAAGCCAGCTCTGGTGGGGGCGGCAAAGGGATGCGGTTAGTTGAAAAAACTGAAGACTTTATTGACGCCTTAGGCTCATGTCAACGTGAAGCCATTAGCAGCTTTGGCAATGACAGCGTATTGATTGAAAAATACGCCCTGCGCCCCCGCCATATTGAAATTCAAGTCTTTGGCGACAGCCACGGCAACTATGTGTATTTATTTGAGCGTGATTGCTCGGTACAGCGCCGCCACCAAAAAGTGCTCGAAGAAGCCCCTGCCCCCGATGTCAGCGTGGCAATGCGGGGGGCGATGGGCGCAGCAGCGATAGCGGCGGCAAAAGCGGTCAATTATGTAGGGGCGGGTACGGTTGAATTTATCGTGGAGCAACGTGAGTGTTCACCCGAAGATAAATTTGGCGGCATGAATTTCTACTTTATGGAAATGAACACCCGCCTGCAAGTAGAACACCCCGTCACCGAAGCCATTACCGGTACTGACCTTGTCGAGTGGCAACTGCGTGTTGCTAGCGGTGAGCCGTTACCAAAACAACAAGCAGAATTGACCATCAACGGTCATGCGATTGAAGCACGTATCAATGCTGAAAACCCAGACAACAATTTCTTGCCCGCCACAGGTACGCTAAACGTTTACCGCACGCCAACTCACAGCGAGTTTAGGGTGTCAGATGTGCGCGTGGATGATGGGGTACGCGAAGGCGATGTCATCAGTCCTTACTATGACTCGATGATTGCCAAACTCATCATCCATGCGCCAACCCGTGAGCAAGCGCTTGCCAAACTAGACCAAGCCTTGGCAGAAACCCGTATTGTCGGTCTGCCCAACAACGTGGCGTTTTTGCGTCACGTGGTGCAATCAGATTCGTTCAAATATGCCAATCTTGATACCGCATTGATTGAACGTGAAAAAGACGTACTGTTTGGGCAGCAGCGTGGTGAGCTACCTTGGCTAATAGCCACCGCGATTGTCAACGAGCTTGCCCAAGAAGCGCAAACCCAAAACCACGACCCCTTTAGCAAAACTGACGCCTGGCGCGCGTATAGCCACTATGAACGTCCGTTTGATTTGGTGTATCACGATAAGCCATTGCGGGCGGTTATCAGCCAAATTAACGAGCAAGCCGAGGAACAAGCATTTCATCTAACGATTAACACCATTGCCAAAACCGAAAAACAAGGCGCGGACGTTGTCACGCCCATCTATCAAGGCGATGTTCGTTATTTGCCCACTGCCGATGATACCTTCACGCTGTGGCTAGATGGCAAGCGCCAACAGATGCAGGCATGGCGACAACATGAGCAAGTGTATGTGTTCTCAAATCATGCCAGCGATACCATTACTTTGGTGGATAGCATGGCGCATGTAGGCGAGGAAGCCCAAGATGGCGGTAGCCTCAAATCGCCCATGCCAGGTCAAGTGGTGGCGTTTCGAGTCAATGTGGGCGATGAAGTCAAAAAAGGTCAAGCCTTGGCAGTGATTGAAGCGATGAAAATTGAGCATACTATCAATGCCCCTACTGATGGTACAGTGGCAGAGTTGCTGTTCAAAGCAGGGGATTTGGTATCCGATGGCGATGAGCTATTAAAACTTGATACGGGCAGCCAATCATGAACTATCCAAACTTTGTCAAAATCATTGACGTAGGCGCAAGAGACGGACTACAAAACGAAAAACAGACCGTGCCAAGCGACGTCAAAATTGAGTTGATTAACGGCTTAATTGGTGCAGGCGTGCGCAAGCTTGAAGCCACCAGTTTTGTGTCGCCAAAGTGGGTACCACAAATGGCGGACAATGATGCCGTATTAGATGGCATTAGCAAACGCGATGACGTGGTATATTCGGTGCTGACGCCTAATATGAAAGGCTTTGATGCCGCCCTTGCCCACCGTGACCAATTTGCCAATTATGAAGTGGTGATTTTTGGCTCAGCGAGTGAAGCCTTTAGCCAAAAAAATATCAACTGTAGCATCGCTGAGAGTATCGAGCGTTTCGCCCCCGTGGCTGACGCCGCCAAAGCACATGGCATCAAAGTGCGCGGTGTCATCTCTTGCACCGTGGGCTGCCCGTATGAAGGCGAGATTCACCCCGATAAAGTCGCCTATGTGACAGAAAAACTCGTTGCCATTGGCGCTGAACATATTGGTATTGCTGACACCATCGGCCTGGGCACGCCTATAAAAGTGCAAAAAGCGTTGGATGCTGCCTTGCGTTATATTGATATTGACAATATCTCTGGGCATTTTCATGACACCTATGGTCAAGCACTTAGCAATACCTTAGCGGCATTACAAATGGGTGTATGGCAGTTTGATACCTCGGTGGCAGGGCTTGGCGGCTGTCCGTATGCCAAAGGCGCAACCGGCAATGTTGCCACCGAAGATGTGGTATATCTGCTACATGGCATGGGTATTGAAACGGGTATTGATCTCGACAAACTGGTCGATGTCGGACAAAAAATTAGCGCGTTTTTGGGCAGGCAAAATGGTTCAAAGGTCGCAACAGCAATTTTAAATAAACGTAAATCTTTAACAGTCAGTTAATAAACAAGGAATGACTATGAACTTAGGACTCGATTACCAACTTGGCGATGACATCAACGCCCTACGCGAAACCGTCAAAGCCTTTGCCGATGCCGAAATCGCCCCACGCGCTGCGGAGCTTGACCGCACCGACCAATTCCCGATGGACTTGTGGCAAAAAATGGGTGAGCTTGGGCTGCATGGCATCACCGTACCCGAAACCTACGGCGGCGTGGACATGGGCTATGTGGCGCACATGGTCGCCATGGAAGAAATTAGCCGCGCATCAGGCTCAGTGGCTTTAAGCTATGGCGCGCATTCCAATCTATGTATCAACCAAATCAAACGCAACGGTACAGACGCCCAAAAACAAAAATACTTGCCAAAGCTCATCAGCGGTGAATTCATTGGTGCCTTAGCCATGAGTGAACCCGGTGCGGGCTCAGACGTGACCAGCATGAAACTACGTGCCGAAGACAAAGGTGGCGTATATGTACTAAACGGCTCAAAAATGTGGATTACCAATGGACCGGATGCCGATGTGATGGTAGTGTATGCCAAAACCAACCCAGAGCTTGGGGCAAAAGGCATCACCGCGTTTTTGGTAGAAAAAGGCATGAAAGGCTTTTATACCGCGCAAAAACTTGACAAACTCGGTATGCGCGGCAGTCACACAGGCGAGATGGTGTTTGACAATGTCGAAGTCCCAAGCGACAACATTCTGGGCGGGCTAAATAACGGCGTCAAAGTATTGATGAGTGGCTTGGACTACGAGCGTGCGGTACTCGCTGCAGGTCCTATCGGGCTTATGCAAGCGGTGATGGACAACGTCATTCCCTAC